>CBFGZJ010000067.1:0-8610 GCA_965653215.1 uncultured Sphingomonas sp.
TTCGCTGCTGCTGAAGGAATGCGGCGTAAGACTGGGGGTTGAACCGGCCATCGAGCCCGCGAACTGCGGGGATGTTGGCGATCTCCGCGTCGACCAACCGGCGCGACAACGCTATGTCGTGTCGTTCTGCGAAGGCGGTCACCGCCATTTCCTGCACGAGACCGTTGACGATCTGATCGAAGTTTCGGAGCAGGTCCGCGCGCTGAACCTGCGGGTTCTCCTGCCGCAGCCGGCTGAGCTGCTGATCGATGGCCGCGCTGATATCCTGCTCGGTCAAGGACTTTGATCCGACCCGCGCAACTTCACCCCGGCTCCCGAACCCACCAGGCGCAATATTGCTGATGTCGGTGGCTGCGAAGGAGATAGCGATCGCCACGACGAACGCGACAAGGATCGCGGTTCCGAGACGGGACTTGGAAAGGCGGCGGAACGAAGCAAGCATGCGTCCGCTTTAGGAGGGCCGCCGCGCATCGGCAAGGAGCCGGAGGGGGATCGCTGGCGCGCCTTGGCACCCGCTGCTAGTGGCCGCCGCAAACGGGGTGATTCATGAAACGACGCAAGTTGGTTGCCGGCAACTGGAAGATGCACGGACTTCGCTCGGATCTGGGCGAAGTCACGGCGATCTCCATGGCCGCGGAGAGTGTCCGGGGTGTCGACGTGGCGCTGTGCCTGCCGGCAACGCTGATCGAACGGGCGTGCCGTGCACCTGCGGGCTTTGCGATTGGTGGGCAGGATGTGCATGCGGCTGATAAGGGCGCGCATACGGGCGACATTTCGGCCGCGATGCTGCTTGATGCGGGCGCGACCCTGACGATTGTCGGCCATAGTGAACGGCGCGAGGCGCATTCGGAACAGGATTCAGACGTTCGGGCGAAGGCGGAAGCGGCGCTTTCAGCTGGGCTCAAGGTGATTCTGTGCTGCGGGGAATCGATCGAGGTCAGGGAGGGGGGCAGGGCCGTTGTGACCGTTTCCGACCAGCTCGACGCATCCTTGCCCGGTGCAGTGACCGATCCGGCACGCTTTGCTGTCGCCTATGAGCCGATCTGGGCCATCGGAACGGGCAAAATTCCAACCATGCTTGACATCCGCGAGATGCACTCGGCGCTCCGCCAGCGGCTGATTGCCGCGTACGGACCGGTGGGGAATGAGATCCGCATCCTCTACGGTGGATCGGTCAAACCCTCGAACGCGGCGGAGATCTTCGCTGTCGAGGACGTCGATGGCGCGTTGGTCGGAGGGGCTAGCCTGAAGGCGACTGATTTCATCCCGATCATCGAAGCGGCAGCTTGCACAGCGCGTTGAAACAACTCCGTTCCACCGCTATCTGCCAGCCTAGACCGGATTTCCCGAAAGAGTATTGATGTTTACCTTCCTGCTGATCGTCCAGACGCTAGTCGCCATCTCACTCGTGTCAGTCATCCTGATGCAGCGGTCGGAAGGCGGCGGGCTCGGCGTGGGCGGCTCTTCATCGGGATTCATGACCGCGCGCGGCGCGGCCGACTTCCTGACCCGGTCCACCGCGGTGCTTGGCGGCCTGTTCATTCTCCTGTCGATTGCGCTTGCAGCAGTTGCCGGAGTGTCACGGGAGGCACCGGAGATCGATACGTCGCTTGCGCAACAGCCGGCAGCTCCGGCACAGGGTTCACCGCTCGCGCTTCCGCCGCTCGCGCCGTCGGCGCCAGCGACGAACGGTTCAGCTGAGCCGGCTGCGCCGGCACCGGTAGAAAACGGCGCGGTGCCGCTCGCTCAATAGAATAATTTGCGGGATGCGATTCGCCGCCTTGCGCGCGCACCGCTTCGCCGCCTAAGCCTCTCCTCCCATGGCGCGGTACATTTTCATCACCGGCGGCGTGGTCTCATCGCTTGGCAAGGGTCTATTGGCCGCGTCACTCGGGGCGCTGCTGCAATCACGCGGCTATTCCGTCCGGAACCGCAAGTTCGATCCCTATCTCAACGTCGATCCGGGGACCATGTCGCCTTACCAGCATGGCGAAGTCTTCGTCACTGATGACGGCGCTGAGACGGACCTCGACCTCGGCCATTATGAGCGCTTCACCGGCGTCGCCTCGCGTCAGTCGGACAACATCACCACCGGCCGGATCTACCGGGACATCATCGCGCGCGAGCGGCGCGGCGACTATCTTGGTGCAACGGTCCAGGTCATCCCGCACGTCACCAATGCCATCAAGGAATTCGCGACCGCCGAGACTGACGGCATCGACTTCGTGATCTGCGAAATCGGGGGGACGGTCGGTGATATTGAAAGCCTGCCCTTCGTTGAGGCCTTGCGTCAGCTCCGCAACGAAGTCGGGCGGCAGAACAGCGTCTCGGTGCACACCACCTTGGTGCCGTGGATCGCCGCGGCGGGGGAGCTCAAGACGAAGCCGACCCAGCATTCCGTGCGTGAGCTGACCAGTCTTGGCATCCAGCCTGACGTTCTGCTTTGCCGCTGCGAACGGCCGCTACCCGAAGGCGAACGGGCCAAGATTGCGCAATTCTGCAATGTGCCCGTGTCAGCCGTGATTCCGGCGCTGGATGCCAAGTCGATCTACGGCGTTCCCTTGCAGTATCACCATGAAGGTCTCGACCGCGAAGTGCTGCGTGCGTTCGGGATCGAGGACGCGCCGGAGCCGGATCTCACGCGCTGGCACGACATCGTCGATCGGCTCGAAAATATCGAGGGCGAGGTGACGATTGGGGTGGTGGGCAAATATGTCGGCCTGCCCGACGCCTACAAATCTTTGCGTGAAGCGCTGGTGCATGGCGGAATGGCGCACCGCACCAAGGTCAACATTCGCTGGCTGGATGCCGAGCTGTTCGAACATGACGGCGAGAATCTGGTGGCCGAGCTGGAGCCGCTTCACGCGATCCTTGTTCCGGGCGGCTTCGGCGAGCGCGGCAGCGAGGGAAAGATCGCCAGCGTCAAATTCGCACGCGAACGCAAGGTCCCCTTCTTCGGCATCTGCCTCGGGATGCAGATGGCTTGCATCGAAGGTGCGCGGAATACCGCCGGGATCGAACACGCCTCGACTACGGAGTTCGGCGAGACATCCGACCCGGTGGTCGGCCTCATCACGGAGTGGATGAGCGAGGAGGGGCTGCAGCAGCGCGCCGCAGGTGGCGATCTCGGCGGAACGATGCGGCTTGGCGCTTATGACGCGGTGCTCGGTCACAACAGCGTCGTCGCGTCGGTTTACGGCGGGACGCACATCAGCGAGCGGCACCGGCACCGTTACGAGGTCAACGCCAATTACCGCGAGTCCCTCGAAACGGGCGGACTGGTCTTTTCAGGCATGTCCCCTGACGGACGGCTGCCGGAGATTGTCGAACGGCCCGAACACCCCTGGTTCGTTGGGGTGCAGTTCCACCCCGAGCTCAAGAGCCGACCGTTCGATCCGCATCCGTTGTTCGCCAGCTTCGTGGGCGCCGCGCTGAAGCAGAGCCGCCTGGTTTAGCGCACTCGGGTGACGCTGGATTGATGCGCGGCTTGCTCCTACATAGCCGGCCATGAGCAACTCGATCTCCACTCGTCTTCTCGTGCTCGGTTCGGGCCCAGCGGGATTGACCGCCGCAATTTACGCGGCTCGCGCCGGACTGCAGCCGGTCGTCGTCCAGGGCATCCAGCCTGGCGGCCAGCTGACCACCACGACCGACGTCGAGAATTATCCGGGCTTCCGCGACGTCATCCAGGGGCCGTGGCTGATGGAGGAGATGCAGGCGCAAGCCGAGCATGTCGGCACGAAATTCATCTGGGATCATATCTCATCCGCGGACCTGTCGCGGCGTCCGTTTCATCTCAGAGGAGATGGCGGCACGGATTACTACGCCGACACGCTCGTCATCGCGACGGGTGCCCAGGCCAAGTGGCTCGGGCTTCCGTCCGAAGAGGCGATGAAGGGGAAGGGCGCGTCAGCCTGCGCGACCTGTGACGGATTTTTCTACCGCGGCAAGAAGGTGGCCGTGATCGGCGGCGGCAATACCGCGGTCGAGGAGGCGCTTTACCTCACCAATCACAGCCATGATGTGACGCTGATCCACCGGCGTGACAGCCTCCGGGCGGAAAAGATCCTGCAGGACCGCCTGTTCGCTCATCCGCAGATCCGGATCATCTGGAATCATGAGGTGGCCGAGTTTGTCGGCGGAGGTCAGCCGGAAGCATTGGTCGGGCTCGATGTTAAGGATACGCGGACCGGTGCGGTTCAGCGCATCGCCGTGGATGGCGCGTTCGTTGCCATCGGCCATAAGCCGGCAACCGAGCTGTTCATGGGCCAGCTCAAGCTTGATGAAGACGGTTACATCAAGGTGGAAACCGGGACGACCCGGACGAACATTGATGGGGTGTTCGCCTGTGGCGATGTTATGGACAAGATCTACCGCCAGGCGGTGACCGCGGCAGGCACCGGCTGCATGGCGGCACTCGATGCCGAGAAATATCTTGCGGAACAGGAGTTTGAGGCGCTCGCCGCAGAGTAGGTCCAAGGAGCCCCGGTCGATAACCGCGATGCCTTCCGTTCATCTCATCTCGACTATCCTTGGCCCGTTCCGGTCAACCTAGGAGATACACACGATGCTTTGCCCGACCTGCAAGACGCCACTCACCATGTCGGAGCGGCAGGGGATCGAGATCGACTATTGTCCGACTTGCCGGGGCGTGTGGCTGGACCGCGGGGAACTCGACAAGATCATCGAGCGCAGCGCCGCCCAACAGGCTGCGCCGCCGCCGCAACCTCAGGCTCCGCCGCCGCAGCAACAGCCATGGGGCAATTCGCCTCAGCAGCCGTGGGGTGACCCGCACCACGGTCATGGCCATCACGGCTACAAGAAGCGCCGGAAGAGCTTCCTTGAGGAACTGTTCGACTAAGATAGAGGCCGCTGGCGGACCCCCCCAGCGGCCTACTTACCTCAACGTATTGGCAGCTTAGCCGGTCACGACATAAATATGGGTCACGGTCTGGGTGCGGGCATCGATCTGCACCACCCGGCCATCGACCCAACGATGATAAACCCCGTTCGAATCCGGGAATTCGCGGCGGTACGATGACGGAAGCGTCGGCAGATTACCGATGATGTTGACCCGTTCACCAACCCGCAGGCAATTGTCGCTGCCAAGGATGCTGCCAAGGATCGACGTCATGCCGGTCCGCGCAACGCAGGCATAGCTGACCTCGTTGTAACGGGGATAGTTGTTATCGGCCCAGCCATAACGATCATCATAGCGATCGTAGGCGCCGTTGTCGGCCACTCGTAATTGTTGCCGAACCTGGCGGATGCGGTTCTGAAGCTCAGAGCGCTCAGCCCGTGTGAAGCCGTTGTAGCTGTATTGCTGTTCAAGGTCGCGCAGGTAGCGCAGCTCGCGACGCACCGGGCGAGCTTCGGCGCGGGTAATGGTCCCAGCCTGAATGCCGGTCTGGAGCCGCCGCTCGAGCAAGTCGATGCGGTTGTTGATGCTGACGCCGGAATTCCACTGGCCGCTATTGTAGCCGCTGGAGCCCGGATATTGCGCAGCTGTTGGGGTTCCCGCCACCGCAATGAGGGCGGCGGCTGTAAGAATGTACGCTTTCATGACGCTACTCCGAAATTGCTTTCGTAGTCGTCCCAACGAAGCAGGCCCCAAGATGTTTCGACATCGAAAAGGCGGCAGGCCCGATAGTGGCGCCGACGGGGACAGAACAACGCTATGAACAGTTCGGCTGATCCATGATGAAACATCGGGAACCTATTGCCGGTCTCGACGATCTTAGCGCTCTAGGGATGTGGGTGTGGCATGCGTGTGATTGCCTTCCTCTTCGTGCTGCTTGCGCTTGCCAGCCCGGCTCGGGCGGCGAGTCTTCCCGCCCTCAATGCGGTCGAACACCAGCTGCAATTTCTCACGCAGCGTGCATCCTATGACGTGGGGATCGCCGCGCTCGATCTGCGGACCGGCGAGTTCATTGGTGTCAACGCGGACGAGCCATTTCCGATGGCCAGCACGGTCAAGATCGCCATTGCTGCCAATTACCTCGCCCAGGTCGAGCATGGCCGACGCTCCCTCTCGGATGTGGTCGGCGGCCAGCGCGCATCGAGCCTGATCGAAGCGATGATCGTGCGGAGCGACAATCACGCCACCGACGTATTGCTGCGCGACCTCGGCGGCCCGCGTACGATCCAGCAGTGGATGACCCAGCACAACATCTCAGGTCTGAAGATCGACCGTTCGATCGCGCAACTCCTGCGCGCACGCCGAGACCTGCATGACGTGAGGGATTCCAGTACACCGCGAGCGATGATCGAGCTCCTTCGCTTGCTCGATAATGGCGAATTGCTGAGCGCCGGCAGCCGATCATACCTGCTCGAATTGATGAGCCGGTGCAAAACCGGTCGGAACCGCATGCGCGGGCTGCTGCCCGTGACTGCGCGGGTCGAGAACAAGACCGGCACGCTGCGCGGGCTTACGGCTGACGTCGGCTACATTACCCTTGCGAACGGACGGAGGGTTGCCGTTGCCTTCTTCGTGCGGGGTGGAGGCAATCGGCCAGCTGCGATCGCTTGGGCGGCACGGATGATCCATGATGGCTTCGCGAACGCTGCCTCAGGATTGCGTTCATCTTTCGCCGGGAGTGGAAACTTCCAATGAGATTTCTCGAGACCGACCAAGGGCTCATCTCCGAGCAGTTCATCGTTCGCATCAAGAAGAACGGGCGCGGCTGGATGGTTACGTGGATCCACGGCGACCGGCTCGACCGGGCAGTTGCTTCGGACGAAGTCGTCTCCGCTTGGGCCGCGGTGGAACACCATCCGGTTGCGTAATCTCCTGGGAGTTTGACCGTTCTCTTTAGAAAGAGCGGAACCGATTGTTCTGCAAGGCTGTTTTCTCTGGCCTATGGCGACAGTGTTCAAGTGGCATACCGAGCATCCGGTCCTTTCCCGTGATGAAGTACAGCGCAAACTGGCCCGGTGGAACCGGGACCGGCTCGCGCCACGCTTGCCGGATAATGATTGGGAAGGGACGATCGACACGGATGCGCAGATGCTGCGTCTGGAGGGCGAGTTTCTCGCGAGCCTTCGAGCCGAGGCCAGGACAACGGCCGCCTCTGTTCCGTCGGAACAGAATGCATTTCTCGACTGGTTCGAACGACTGAAAAGCATCGGTCCCGGCCAAGGCGATCCCCTGTTCGATTGGCTGGCGCACACCGCGACGTTTGAGCAGATGCAGTGGTATCTCGAGCAGGAAGCTGCGGGAGAAGCCGGCTTCGACGATCTTACCGCTCTAACGCAGATCAGGCTGCCGGCGCGGGTCAAGCTGGAACTCGCGCGCAACTATTGGGATGAGATGGGGCGGGGCAACCCAAAGGGCATGCACGGCCCGATGCTGGCGCGGTTGACCGTCGCACTTGGTGCAAAACCGTCGATCAATCGTACGGTATGGGAGAGCCTGGCTCTGGCCAATGCGATGACCGCCATGGCGACCCGGCGCGATTACGCCTGGCATGCAGTGGGTGCGCTGGGGGTCATCGAGCTGACGGCACCGGAACGATCGGCAGCAGTCGCGGCTGGGCTCAAGCGCCTCGGCATCCCTGCCAAGACCAGGACTTACTTCGATCTCCACGCCACCCTCGACGTCAAGCATAGCCAGGCGTGGAATGCCGAGGCGATCGGACCGGCAATCGCCGAGGATCCGGCTCGCGCCGAAGCCATCGCAGAAGGGGCGCTGATGCGACTAATCTGCGGCGCGAAGTGCTTCAAGCGTTACCGCCGGGAGCTCTGGTGAGAGACCGGAGGCTGCAACTCCTTAGTCGCTGATGAATTGATCGCACGTATCGGTGGCGATTGGATCCGCTAGAACGTCAGCATGGCAGGAGCAAACGAGACCGGCGACTTGCTTGTCCTTCGGCGGAAGCCGACGATCACCGGCTGGTTTGGCCTGGCTTGGCGACTCGCCGCCGTTGCCGGCCTGCTCGCATTTCTGGTTCTGTTCCATTGGCTTGAGCGAGACGGCCTGAAGGACACACACGATGGCGACGTAGGTTTCGTCGACGTCCTCTATTTCACCATGATCAGCGCGACCACCACCGGTTACGGCGATATCGTGCCGGTGACGGACCGGACGCGGATTTTCGACGCCTTGATCGTCACCCCGGTTCGCATCCTGTTTCTGCTGATCTTTATCGGATCAGCCTATCTTTTCGTCGCCAGACGGTCGTGGGAAAGGTTTCTCATGAAGCGGATTCAGCGCACTCTCCATGGGCACACGGTCGTGGCCGGCTATGGCACCAAGAACAGCCGGGCGGTTAAAGAGCTGATCGACCTTGGCACCGAACCCGATCAGATCATCGTCATTGATGCTGATGAAGACCGGCTCGCGCATGCCAAGGAAATCGGCTGCACGGTCCTCAAGGCCGATGCGACGCGGGACGAAACGTTGAAAGCGGTTCACATCGAGCGAGCGAAGCTCCTCATCATTTCCGCCGGCCGCGACGACACCTCCATTCTGATCTGCCTGACTGCCCGCCATCTCGCGCCAGATCTGCGCATCAGCATTGCGGTCAATGCCGAGGACAACGAAATTCCCGCGCGACGAGCGGGGGCGGATGTGGTCGTCGGCCTGGCGCAGGCCATCCATGGTGGTCGCTC
>CBFGZJ010000068.1:0-8551 GCA_965653215.1 uncultured Sphingomonas sp.
TCGGCGAAGCCATCTTCATCGGGCTGGAGGAAAGCATCCGTCGCATGCTCGCGGCCATGAACGAAGCGCGGTGAAATGATCATCGGCATCGGCTCCGACCTGTGCAACATCGAACGCATCCAGGCCTCGCTGGAACGCTTCGGCGAGCGCTTTGAGCGGCGGGTGTTCACGGACATCGAACGCGGCAAGGCCAACCGGCGGCCATTCACCAAGGCTGGCACGCTTGCGAAGCGATTCGCCGCCAAGGAAGCCTATTCCAAGGCCGTCGGCACCGGCTTTCGAAGCGGCGTGTTCATGAAGGATATTGGTGTCGTCAACGCGCGGTCCGGCGCTCCAACCCTGGAGCTCACCGGCGGAGCGAAGGCTCGGCTTGACGCGCTCGTCCCGCCCGGCCACGCGGTGGACATCCACCTGACAATGACCGACGATCACCCCTGGGCGCAGGCGTTTGTCATTCTTTATGCGAGGCCGCTGGAGTGAAGCAGTGAACGAAGACACCATTCCGGCTGACGGCAGCAGGGGCAGCGCCATGACGGAAACCGTCCCCGCCAAGCGCAAGAAGAGCGGCGGATTGTGGGAAGAGATCAAGGGCATGGCGCTGGTGCTGCTGCTCGTGCTCGCGTTCCACAGCTTCGTTGCCAAGCCCTTCTACATTCCATCGGAATCGATGATGCCGGTCCTGCTGAAGGGTGACCGGCTGGTCGTCAGCAAATATGCCTACGGCTGGTCATGGGTCAGCCCGAGCGTCCATGTGCTGCCCCACTGGCAGGGACGCTTCCTCGGCAAGATGCCCGAGCGGGGCGACATCGTGATTGTAACGCCGCCTGGCCAAACCGACGACTATATCAAGCGGGTGATTGGCCTTCCCGGAGACACGGTGCAGGTCCGCGATGGCCGGCTGATCCTGAACGGCCGCAGGGTGCAATCGGCGGTGCGCCCGTCAGCGATGATCCCGGTCGACGCCAATGCGCCGTGCGGCTTGGAATTTGCTGGCTATCTGGTTCAGGCGGCTGATGGCGCCCGCTATTGCCGGCTGCCGGTCGTTCGCGAAACCCTACCCAACGGAGTGAGCTACGACACCGTCGACCTTGGGCCGAGCCCAGGGGACGATTACGGTCCGGTGTCCGTTCCCGCTGGTCATGTGTTCCTGATGGGCGACAATCGGGATCGAAGCGCCGACAGCCGCTTCGGTCTGGGTGCGCCGGATAACGGATTGGGCGGCCCCGTGCCGTGGGAGAATCTCGGCGGACGCGCGGAGTTCATCACCTTCTCGTTCGACGGCACGACCGAGCTGTTCAACCCGGTGAGCTGGATTTCGTCCCTGCGACCGGGCCGAGCCGGAGCCTCGCTGCGTCCAGACAAGGAGCCAAACGCTGGCTGACGCCGTTCCTCCGCCGCACGTCGAGCGCCCCGGCCCTTCTGAATTCCGGGATCCCCTGGTCACCAATGAGATCAAGCGGGCGGCGGTTTGGCTGGGGATGGCAACTGCGCTGATCGGCCTGTTCTTCCTTGCCGAGCCGCTGATGCTGATCGTCGGAGGAATGGTTTTCGCGGTGCTGCTCGACGGCGGAACCCGGCTGGTCGGCAGGGTCCTTCCGATTGCGCGGGGCTGGCGGCTGATGATCGTCGCGCTTGCCGGCATCAGCTTCATCAGCTGGGTTGTCTATTACGCCGGAACCACATTTGCCGCCCAGGCCGAGGCGCTGCGCATGGTCGTCAGCGCTCAGCTGGACCGGCTGATGACGTTTATCAGCAGCCTTGGCCTGATCCCGAAAGACGCCGGCGCATCCAGCATTAGCAGCGAACTGCTCGGCTCGCTCGGCCGGCTGACCAGTTTCGTCGGCAGCGCGCTTGGCGTGGTGTCGGCTGTGCTGATGATCATCGTGATCGGAATCTTTGTTGCTATCGAACCGCGACTTTATGACCGCAGCGTTGCCTGGATGCTTCCGCTGCGTCACCGTGACCGCTTCTATGTGATCACTTCGCGGGTGGCGTTCACCCTTCGCCGTCTCCTCGCGGGGCGGCTGATCGGGATGGTGTTCGAGGGGATTTTTACCTGGGTGATGCTCTGGATCGGTGGCGTGCCGATGGCCGCGCTGCTCGGGCTGATCACCGGCTTGCTGGCCTTCATCCCGAACATCGGCGCGATTGTTTCCGGGATCCTGATGGTCGCGGTCGGATTCTCGACCGGGGTCAACCAGGGCTTGTGGGCGATCTTCGTCTATTTCTTCGTCCAGAACGTCGATGGCTATCTGGTCGTGCCCTACATTGCCCGGCGCACGGTCGACCTCGCGCCCGCGCTGGTGCTCGCGGCCCAGCTGATTTTCGGAGCACTGTTCGGAATTCTCGGGATCTTGCTCGCCGACCCGCTCCTCGCGTCCCTGAAAGTCGCGCTTCAGGAGCTCAGCAAGGAGGGCTCAGACCAGACTTTGACGCTGAGGCCGGAGGACGTCGACCGCAGAGCCTAGCCGGCCGGCCCCATCATCTGGGCGGCGTTCGGAATGACCTGCACGACATGCACGTCGAAATCGAGATCGGCATTGGCGGGAATCACCCCACCCGGAGGCGGCGTCGCGCCATAGGCCAGCTCGCTCGGAATTCGAATCCGGTAGCGGCCACCTTTGCGCATCTTCTGCAGCGCTTCGGAGAAGCCGGGAATCACCTGGCCGACCAACATCGGCGTCGGGCCCCGCCCTTCGCTGCTGTCGAACACGGTGCCGTCCGTCAAACGTCCTTCATACTCGATCATCACGCCGTCATTGGCACCGATCAGATCGCCTTCGCCGCGCTCGACCGTGCGGATCACAAGCCCGCTCCGCGTGGTCTCGCCGCGCATTTGCCCGGCTCCGGCAGCCGCGATCAGCACGGCTGCGACGATAAGAACGATGATGACCAGCCAAAGCTTGGCCAGCGAGCCGCGCTTCAGCGGCTGAAGCGGAACTGCAGTAACCGACATCGGGCGCAAGCCTTTCGCGCGGAGAAGAAAACCTTCGTTGAGGCGCCCTATCTGGCGCCTTCGCGCTCCGCCCGCTTCCGCTCCAGCTTGCGAGCGCGGCGAATCGCGGCAGCGCGTTCACGGGCGCGCTTTTCCGACGGCTTCTCATAGTGGCGGCGCAACTTCATCTCGCGATAGACGCCTTCACGCTGCAGCTTCTTCTTGAGCGCGCGCAGCGCCTGGTCGACATTATTGTCGCGAACGATGATTTGCATAAACGCCTTCAAGCTCCTTCCCGGCCAAAGCCGAGCCGCCACACCGGTATGGTGTCTTCCGACGGCAATAGATGATAGTCGTCGCGAGCATCGCCCGCACCGTTGCCGCGCCAGTAGCAGCGCTGCGCCTCCGTTTCAAGCAGCAGGTGGGACGAGCTAACTGCGGCAAAACGACCCGGATCGAGGATGAAAGGAGGATCGAGCGGCGTTCGGTTATCGAGCCTTAAGCAATTGAATGGTAGAAAGAACTCTTGTGTTCATTGCGTGAGCGGGACGGGATGTCAGTAAATCGTCGTGAGATGTTACGGCTTGGCGCAGCCGGTGCGGGAGGCTTGTTGCTCTCGTCCGCGGCTGCGTCGCAGACACTTCCGGCACTGGTTTTTCGCAATGTGCCAGGTACAGCGCCGGTCGTTCCTCCGGTCGCGCCGCCGGCATCGGTTCCTGCGGTCGCGTCCAGCTTCTCGGCTCCCGGCGGAATCAATCCCCAGCTGTTCGCCAAGGCAAAAGCTGCACTCGAGGCCCATCGCTCGCGGGTGCGCTACCGCGATTCGATCGGCGTCGTCGATTTCTCGCTGGGATCGCATCTCCCCCGATTCCATGTCGTGAACCTGATCAACGGCTCGGTTGAGAGCCATCAGGTTGCTCATGGCCGCGGGTCCGACCCCGAACATTCCGGCTTCCTTGAATATTTTTCGAACAATTTCGGATCGCACGCCAGCTCGAACGGCGCCTACATCACCAGCGACACCTATCATGGCAAATATGGGCTTTCGATGAAGGTCCAGGGGCTCGACTGGTCGAACAGCAATGCCGAAGCCCGGGCGATCGTCATCCACAATGCCTGGTATGCCGAGCCCGAGATGATCGCGAGTCATGGAAAGCTGGGGCGGTCTGAAGGCTGCTTCGCCTTCAGCCGCGACAATCAGTGGAAGGTGATGAACCGCCTCTATGCAGGCCGGATGATCTACGCCGACAAGCTGGCCTGAGCCGTCTCTTCCTACTTCGAGGCAACTTCCTTCTTTGCCGTAGTCGGCACAACCGGCTTGCGGTCGAGTAGCGCCGCGAGCACCTTCGGATCCCGGTTGTACAGATCGGGATAGTCGACCAGCTGCCCGTCAACGAGTGCAGCCGAACTGAAGTAGACGATGTAGACAGGCACGGGCTTTACGAACTTGGCCTCGACCGTCTTGTTGCTGGCCAGAACCTCGTCGATCTTCTCCTTCGTCCACTCGCCGCCGTCGTCGGACAACAGTTCGGCCGTCAGATCGAGGATATGCTCGGTCCTGACGCAGCCGTGGCTAAGCGCGCGCATCCGGCTGCTGAAGCGGCTTCGGGCGTTGGTGTCGTGAAGGTAGATCGCCTCGCTGTTGGGCATCACGAACTTGACTTTGCCGAGTGCATTGGCCGGCCCAGGCGGCTGCCGCCAACTCTGAACCTTGCCGTCCTTGCCCTTGACCGGAACATAACCCCGCTTGCCGCGCACCTCGCCTTCGATGCTCTTTGGCACTTCCCACCACGGGTTGAGGATCACTCCAGTGGCGAGCGCCGACAGCTGCGGAGTCGGCGTCTTGACCGCACCGGCGATCGCCCGATGCTTCCATCGGGTGACACCGTTTTCGACTAGGGTCGCATGGAAGCCCGGCACATTGACGATGATGTACTTCTGGCCGAGGTCGCGCGGCAGCCAGCGCCAGCGATCCATGTTGAGCCGGATTCGATTGACCTTGGTTGGATCGGCGATCGCCAGCGCAGTCCTGAGCGAGCCATATTGCGGATGAGTTGGCAGCAGCCCGTTGAGCGCCGCAGCGACCTGGTGGCGCGCCAGCGCACCGGCAAGCAAGGTTGCCTGCCGCACCGGATCGAGGTCCGGATCGGTGATGTGCCAGGGCCGGCGGTCATTAACCGGCACCCGGCCGAGGGCGAGGTGGCTCGAAAGCTTGTTGAACCGGTCGGTCGCGGCCCGGGACAGAATCCCGCGGTCGCCCCGCTGGATCGCCAGCGCCAGGCCTTCCGGGTCGTAGTCCTTCGGATCAAGGCCTTCGCGACCGACACTATTGATGTAGCCAAGCAGCTCCTGCGCGTCGCGAACATCCCACAGCGGGGGCGGTAGCACCGGAGCCACTGGGACAGGGGAAACTGCGGCCGGAGGTGTTGCCGGCGCCTGCGGCTGCTGGGGAACCGGACTTCCCGGAATTGCCTGCGCTGCGAGTGCCGCGGCCGGAACCAGGCCACTCGCCGCCGAAAGGACCAAAGAGCCGTAACGCGCCATCATCGGTCGAAATCCCTGTCCCACCCCGGCAAACCCGAGAAGCGGATCTGCCATGCCGTGCTGATGCAATACACAGGATGAATGCGCCATTCCAGCGGATCGAACGCAGGAGCCCATGTTCGTTGCCGCCAAGAAATCCTTAACGTCCGGTGGGTTAGAAAGCGCGGACGAGGATGGTGGATGCAATGGGTTTCAAACTCGACGGCGGAATGATCCCGCGTACCGTCAAGCGGATGTTCGACCAGCGGGTCGAAGCGCGCAGCGACGCCTTGCGCCAGTCCGCGGTGCTGTCGTTCCGGAGTGAGCCGCACATCGTTGAACTGGTCAACATGTCTCCTTCCGGAGCGATGATCCATTTCAACAAGACTCCCCGGATTGGGGAAAGCGTGACTCTGCAACTGGTTGATCGCAGACCCATTTCGGGGCATGTTCGGTGGGTTCGGGATGGCTGCGTCGGTATCAACTTCGTGACGCTCGGCTCCTGAGCCTCCTGGGGGGATTCTCGTGTTGATCAATGCCCGGATTGTCGCCGATCCCGCCGATGAACGGCGTGGAAGCCTGCGCGTGCCGGTCGATTTCGATGCCCAGGTTCGGGAACTCGGGAATCACGGGTCGGACGCCCGAATCCTCAACGTGTCGCAAACCGGCTTTATGGCCGAGACGGCTGCTGACCTGGATGTCGGCTCACGCGTGTGGCTGATCGTTCCGGGCCGGGGCCGAGCCAATGCGATCGTTCGCTGGACCTCTGCGGGCCGCCTTGGCGCCGAATTCGACAATCCAGCCGAAGTTTCAATTCTGAACAGTTTGTGAGGATTCTGGGCAACGCTGCGGCCGTTCGCTTCCATCCGTGAAACCTGATCTGATTTCGATAGTTAAGTCGTCGTAAGGATCAGGAGCGGTACCCATGCAATCTGTGCTCGACCGCAAGATGGCACATGACCCGGCAGGCCGGGGTTACCACGTCGTCTATCGCGACCACGAAGTGAACCACTGCCCGGGTTGCGGCCGGACACACTGGATCATCGGCCGGATTTCTGCGGAGTGTGCGTTCTGCGCGACCGCTTTGCCTTTGGCTGAAGCAAGCACTCGCTGCGCCTATGAAGCGCCGTTGATCATTCGGCATCGCCGATCGCTTGAGGGAGCCGCCTGGGCCGCTTGAGCGGGGTTCACGATCGACATTGCATAATTATGCAGGATTGTGCATACGTGTGAGATGAACACGCGTGTCGCCATCCTCGGAGCCTCCGGCTATGTCGGCGGGGAGTTACTCCGGCTGATCTCTGTGCATCCTGAGCTCGAATGCGGGGTCGCCTTTGCCTCGTCCAATGCGGGTCAGCCGATTGCGTCGGTCCATCCACACTTGTCCCTTGCTTATCCGGGAGCGACCTTTTCGTCGTGGGACGCCGGTCTGCTCGACGGTTGCAACCTGGTCTTCGCCGCCCTTCCTCACGGCGAGAGCCAGCGCATTGCTGACGACATCATCAGCCGCGACCTTCCTTTCGTCGATCTTGGCGCCGATTTCCGGCTCGACAGCGCCGAGGCGTACCACAGCTGGTATGGCGAGGAGCACGCTCGGCCGGAGCTGCTCGGCAGCTTTGTGTACGGCCTGCCTGAATTTGCGCGCGAATCGATTCGCAGCTCGCGGCGGGTGGCAGCGCCGGGCTGTTATCCAACCGCGGCGACCCTGGCGCTGCGGCCGCTGGCCGAGGCAGGACTGATCCAGAAAAGCGGGATCATCGTCGACGCCGCGTCGGGCGTTAGCGGGGCTGGACGGGCGGCCAGCCAAGCGACTCACTTCAACACGGTCGCGGAGAGCTTCCGGGCCTATGGGCTGGTGCGTCACCGGCACACGGCAGAGATGGAGATGATGCTCGGCAGCGAGGTTCTGTTCACTCCCCATTTGGCACCGATGAACCGGGGTATTCTGGCGACCTGCTACGCCCGTCCAGCGCGGGAAATGGTGGCTGACGAGCCGCTTGAGTTGCTGCGCCAGGCCTATGCGGACGAGCCATTCGTCCACGCCGGCGAGACGATCCCGGAAACCAAGTGGGTGCTCGGCTCGAACGCAGCGTTCGTCACCGCCCGCTATGACCCGCGGACCCAAACAGTGATCGCGGTCGCCGCCATCGACAATCTTGTGAAAGGTGCCGCCGGACAGATGATCCAGTGCGCCAACCTGATGCTCGGCATGGATGAGACCGCCGGGCTCAGTGCTATCGGGGTATATCCATGAGTATCACTGCCGCGGAAGGGTTCGTCGCAGCGGGCTGCCATGCCGGGATCAAGGCGGCCAAGCTCGACCTCGCCCTGGTCGCCACCGACGATGGGCGGCCGGTTCCCGCGGTTGCCGTCTTCACCACCAACAAATTCACCGCTCCGCCGGTCGATGCCAGCCGCGACCGGCTTCTGGCCAATGGCGGCAAGGCAGCGGGGGTGATCGTCAATTCCGGCAACGCCAACGCCGGGACAGGCACTGCGGGAAGAGCCGACGCTGAAGCGATGTGCACCGCCGCCGCCCAGGCGGTGGGCTGCGTCAGCGGCGACATGCTCGTCTGCTCGACCGGGCTCATCGGCTTTCCATTGCCGATGGACAAAATTCTCGATTCGACCCCCGTGCTGGCGGAGTGCCTCTCGCGCGATGGCGGAGCGGCGGCCGCGGAGGCAATCCTCACCACCGACACAAGGGCCAAGGAAGCGGTCGTCCGGACCGAGAGCTTTACCATCGGCGGAATGGCCAAGGGATGCGGCATGATCGCGCCGAACATGGCCACGATGCTCGCCTACATCACGACCGATGCAGATATCTCTGCGGAGGCGATGCAACCGATGCTCCGCCGCGCGGCAGATTCGACCTTCAACGTCCTCACCGTCGATGGGGCGACCTCGACCAACGACACGGTCATGCTGTTCGCCAGCGGTCGCCGCCCCGCGCCCGACCCGGAGCTGTTCGAGGAGGCGCTGACCGAGGTCTGCGAGGAATTGATGCTGCAGATGGCTCGGGATGCCGAAGGCGTGACCAAGGTCGCGATCATCCACTGCATCGGAGCCGCGACCGACCAGGACGCGCGCGCC
>CBFGZJ010000069.1:0-8467 GCA_965653215.1 uncultured Sphingomonas sp.
TGCTGTTCGGGGGTTCGCGCAAGTTCGACGATAAACCGATGATCCCCGCGCGCCGATGCAATCGTCAGTTGGCGCTGCTCAAGCCCCTCCGCCGAGAGGGCTTCAACACTCTCGGGCGAATATTTGTCCGACGCCGGCTGGCAGCCGGCAAGCAGCGCCAACGACGCCGCTGCAATCGACAATTTCTGGATCACTCGGCGACTTGAAGCTCGACTGCCGTCAATCCCTTCGCGCCCTCGGCGATGCGGGCGTTCAGCGTCTGGCCTGGCTGCAGTTCCCACTGCGCGACACGGCGCACCGTCTCCATATGAACAAAGATGTCGGTCAACAGATCGTCGACTCGGTTGAGGAAGCCATAGCCTTTCGCGCGATTGAACCATTTGACAACTACTGGCTCGAACGGTCCAGCGGTGTCCAGCAGCGCCGCCCGGTCAGGCCGTTCGCGCGGGGCCATGTGCAGCGGCGGGCGGATGACATGCGCCTCGGAGAGATCAATCGAGACGATTTTCACGGCTTGCAGCCCCCGCTCATGCTGCTCAATCACACATTCGCAAGCGGCGCCTTCGGGCAGGCTGCGCCGGCCGTGATCGCGAAGGAGACTGAAGTGGACGAGAATGTCGCCTTCGACCTCCTCGCTGACCAGGAACCCGAAGCCCCGGGCGGAGTCGAACCACTTCACTCGAGCATGCACTAGGCGAGCCGGGGTCGGCTCGATTTCTGCCAAGTTTGCGGGCACCGGTTGCAGAGCGTTTTCCGCTTGGTTGGGCATCGAGGCCGGCACCGTCATGTCTATAGCATGGGTTAGTTTATGTTGAAACCGTACCGCAGGGTTCATCTTGTGTCATTCAGGACATCCACTGAGAGCGGAGTTCCTGGCGGGGAATTGGCGATCCGCCGCGCGAGCGCGAGGCTGTGGCCCGCTCGAACCATCGCCCCGATCCATTTTTCGCGCATCTCGCGGTCCTGAGCCCCTGTCGACCACGGACCGATCCGCCGCCGCCGGGCGAAGCGGAGCGCCGAGTCCGCTGCCTGTTCGATCGCCAGGTCGAGCGCGGCGGCGCCGTCATCCTCAGAAATTCCCGCAGCCCGCAAATTGTCGCTGACTCGGCGGACTCCATATCCACGATCGACCAGAGACCTGCTCTTGGCCAGCGCAAAGCCGGCGTCATTCACATAACCCGCCGCGCTTAGGCGCTCGACCAGGGTTTCGATCGGTGGCTCTCCATCACCCTGCCAGCCCCGCTCCCGCAATTTCCGGCGGAGGTAAATGCGGAGCTTGGCACGGCTGGTTGCAAACCGGCCAACATAAGCAATCGCCAGATCATTCAGGGCGGCGAGATCCAGTTCGCGCGGGGCGCGGCGTCCATTTCGGTGCGGCATGCGCCATGTTTGTGCCACAGTCGGACTCGATTACGAAGTTTGGCGGTTCGGGGGAGCCGCTGCGCCGCATTGCGGTGCATTCGCACTCGCCAACAGGCAGGATAACGGCGTGCTAAACCGCAATTCGACGATCACCGCCGATCAGGCGCCGCCGGGAACCACACCAACCCTGGACTCCCTCCCTCGCCGGAACAGCGATTTCGCGACCGTGGGCGAAGCGCTCGATTATGCCGCGCGCGGGCGGCGGGGAATGAATTTCCACGATGCGCGGGGGACGCTTGCGCAGGCCTACCCCTATTCCGAATTGCGGACCGCCGCGTTGGACATTGCGGCGAAGCTTTCCGCGCTGGGCCTCGTCAAGGGTGATCGGCTGGCGTTGGTCGCCGAGACCGGACCCGAATTCGCCGCCTGCTTTTTCGGCGCAATCTATGCGGGCGTGTGGCCGGTTCCGCTGCCATTGCCGACCTCGTTCGGCGGCCGCGAGGCCTATGTCGAGCAGCTCAAGATCATGCTCGGCAGCAGCGATCCCAAGCTGTTCCTCTATCCGGCCGAACTTGCGGATTATGCCGGTCAGGCGGCACAGCATTGCAACGTCGCTTCCCGTGACTGGAACAGCCTCGACGAGATCGCCGCCGAAGCGGCTCCGTTGCCGTCCGTCCGCGAGGACGAAATCGCCTATCTGCAATATTCAAGCGGATCGACGCGCTTCCCGCACGGCGTTGCGATCACGCATCGCGCTCTGCTCGACAATCTGCGCGCGCACGGACTGGGCCTCGCGATGATCGAGTCTGACCGCGTCGTAAGTTGGCTGCCGTGGTATCACGACATGGGCCTGGTCGGCTGCATGCTTTCGCCAATGGCGAACCAGGTTTCCGTCGATTATCTCAAGACCGAAGATTTTGCGCGGCGGCCGCTCGCCTGGCTCGACATCATCAGTCGCAACCCTGGCACGTCGATCAGCTACTCGCCGACCTTCGGCTATGACATTTGCGCCCGCCGCATGTCGGCCCAGCTCAAGAGTTCCGACCGGTTCGATTTGTCGCGCTGGCGCATCGCCGGCAACGGCGCCGACATGATCCGTCCCGATGTGATGCAGGCATTCGTCGACGCATTCTCCGCAAGCGGGTTCCAGGCATCGGCCTTCTGCCCAAGCTATGGACTGGCCGAGGCAACGCTCGCAGTGTCGCTGATGCCGCCGGGCGAAGGCATCCGGCTCGAACTGGTCGAGGCAACTGAACGTCAACTGCGGCAAGGCCGTCACCGGAATGGAAATTGCGATCCGCGACGAGCAGGGACAGCCCCTGCCCGATCGCTCGATCGGCAAGGTGTTCGTGCGCGGTTCGTCGGTGATGGTCGGCTATTTCCGTGACGAGGAATCGACCCGCGCCTGCCTCAGCCCCGATGGCTGGCTCGACACTGGCGACATGGGCTATTTGTCGGACGGCTATATCTTCATCATCGGCCGCGCCAAGGACATGATCATCATCAACGGGCGCAATCACTGGCCTCAGGACATCGAGTGGGCGGTCGAGCAGCTCCCCGGATTCAAGGCCGGCGACATCGCCGCCTTCGCCATCACCGCTCCGACCGGCGAGGAACAGCCCGCGGTGCTGGTCCATTGCCGAGTCAGCGATCCGAGCGAACGCGGCCGGCTGCGCGACGATATTCGTGAGCGGGTCCGCGCCATCACCGGCATCTCGCCGGTGGTCGAGCTGATTCCTCCGCGCACCTTGCCGCGCACCAGTTCCGGCAAGCTGTCGCGGACGAAGGCCCGCAATCTCTACCTCTCGGGCGAAATCCAGCCCTACGACATCGCGGCTTGAGGACGGGCGTCGCGGATTAGTTCCGTGACTTCCACTTGCCCCGTTCAGCCGCCGCGTCTATCTCGCCGCTCGGCCTAGGGGTATAGCTCAGTTGGTAGAGCATCGGTCTCCAAAACCGAGGGTCGTGGGTTCGAGTCCCTCTGCCCCTGCCACGCCGGAGGCAGGCGCCTAACGCAGTTAGGAGCCGGTCGCCGCAGGCGAGCCGGCCTGCGCGCAGCGACAGGGACCGACGTCACGGGATTTACTCCCATGACGGCCTGCGCTAAACGCGTCCCGTTCGAGGTCCGGCGGAGCTGTCCGCGGACCTCCTTTTTTTAGTTTTGACTGCAAAGGCCCAGGATCAGGTGGCGAAGGTTTCTCCCGGCGAGTTCATCCGGCAGGTGCGGGTCGAAGCGGCGAAAGTCGTGTGGCCGTCCGCCAAGGAAACGCGCATGACGGCGATCATGGTCATGATCATGACGACGATGCTGGCGCTGTTCTTCTTCGCGATCGACTCCGGGTTCAGCGCAATCGTCAAGTTTCTCCTGAGCCTGCTCGGCTAACCGGATTAGGAATTCCATGTCCCGCTGGTACATCATTCACGCTTATTCGGGCTTTGAGAACAAGGTCCGGGATTCGATCCTGTCGGAAGCAACGCGCCTGGGACTCGATCGCCTCGTGGAGCAGGTCGAGGTTCCGACCGAGACCGTCACGGAAATCCGCCGAGGCAAGAAGGTTCAGGCCGACCGCAAGTTCATGCCCGGCTATGTGCTCGCCAAGCTGGCGATGAACGACGACGTCTATCACCTGATCAAGAACACGCCCAAGGTCACTGGCTTCCTCGGCGTGGGCGGCAAGCCGCAGCCGATCAGCGATGTCGAGGCGTCGCGGATGCTCCAGACCAAGGACGAGGCCGCAGCCGCCGCGCCGAAGGCGAAGATCAAGGTCGATTTCGATATCGGAGACACGGTCCGCGTCACCAGCGGCAACTTCGCCACCTTCACCGGCATCGTCGAGGAGCTGGATCACGACCGCGGCCGGGCCAAGGTGTCGATCTCGATCTTCGGCCGCTCGACCCCGCTCGAGCTGGGCTTCGAGGATGTCGAACGGGTGAAGTAAGTTCTACTCGCGGAGGCATCTACCGCGAACGAAGCCCTGCGGGTTTTGATAAAGCAAGATTGAGTCGATCTCACAAAGATTCTGCTGAAGTCGCTCAAGATCCGAGTTCATGTCGGTGATGTCGCGGCCATTCTCGGTATGTCTCACGATCGGTTGACCTGCCCGGAGACTTTCGATGCTCCAAATTAGGTCTTCACGCTCGGAGGACAGTTGCTGCAATTCCCAATTTGTCCAGCTCATTGGATATCTCCATGGTTAGGGAGGATCATTCTGTCTGAAGAATTTGGCTCAGACAGTTCCCCTTTCGTATCACCTTGATCGGCGGCGCGGTTCTGCTATGGCCGCGCGCTTCCAACGCACCATCGCTGGAACTTGCGGGAGGCAGCCCACCCGGCCGCCGCTTGGACCGCTAAACTTGAACGGGCGTCCCGCCGTTGCGCGGTCGCCCACTAGAGAGTGAGTGAATAATGGCAAAGAAGATTACCGGCTATATCAAGCTGCAGGTGCCGGCCGGCGCCGCCAATCCCTCCCCGCCGATCGGGCCCGCCCTCGGTCAGCGCGGTGTCAACATCATGGAATTCTGCAAGGCGTTCAATGCCGCCACGCAGGAGCTTGAGAAGAGCATGCCGATCCCGACGGTGATCACCGTTTATGCGGACCGCAGCTTCTCCTTCACGACCAAGACTCCGCCCGCCAGTTTCCTGCTGAAGAAGGCTGCGAAGATCCAGTCGGGCTCGAAGGAGCCGGGCAAGGCCAGCGCGGGGACGATCAAGCGTTCGCAGCTGGCGGAGATCGCGGAAACCAAGATGAAGGACCTCAGTGCCAACGACATTGAGGCCGCAACCAAGATCATCGAAGGCTCGGCACGCGCCATGGGCCTCCAGGTCGTGGAGGGCTAAGCCATGTCAAAGCTCACGAAGAAGCAAAAGGCGCAGCTCGGGTCGGTCGATCGCGAGAAGCTTTATGGAGTCTCCGAGGCAATTGGCCTGGTGAAGACCCTCGCCACCTCGAAGTTCGACGAGACGGTCGAGGTTGCGCTCAACCTCGGTGTTGATCCGCGTCACGCCGACCAGATGGTCCGCGGCGTCGTCAACCTGCCCAAGGGCACCGGCAAGGATGTCCGGGTCGCGGTGTTCGCTCGCGGCGACAAGGCCGACGAAGCGCGCGCTGCCGGCGCGGAGACAGTCGGCGCCGAGGACCTGATGGAAGCCATGCAGAATGGCGACACCAACTATGACCGCGTCATCGCCAGCCCGGACATGATGGGTGTGGTCGGACGGCTCGGCAAGGTGCTCGGCCCCAAGGGATTGATGCCCAACCCCAAGCTCGGCACGGTCACTCCGAACGTCGCCGAGGCGGTCAAGGCCGCCAAGTCGGGCCAGGTCGAGTTCCGCGTCGAAAAGGCCGGGATCATCCACGCTGGCATCGGCAAGGCGAGCTTCCCCGCCGAGGACCTCAAGGCCAATTTCGACGCGTTCGTCGAGGCGATCGTCAAGGCCAAGCCGACCGGCGCCAAGGGCAAATATGTCCAGAAGGTCGCGGTCAGCTCGACCATGGGTCCGGGCGTCAAGGTCGACCTGACGGAAGTCGCGGGGGCTTAGTCCTCCCTGTCTCAGTGACTGGGTGTTGGAGGCCGGGGCGGCAACGCTCCGGCCTTTTTGCGAAGTCAGCAGCGCCTTGATTCCCGTGCGGAATCCGCTATAGGCGCGCCTCGCGTCCGGCTTGCCGGGCGCAGCCGTCCGAGACAGCTGGCGCTCCGCAGGGGGCTTAATCTCCAGCCGAGACGGGGACAGGACTCATCGGGCGCAACCTCCTGCAGGCCGCGCCCGTCGTGCGTTGCGACGGCCGATTGCGCCAGGCAGCGCCATCGATCCCATGCCCCACGGACAAGGACCGGGCCAGCCGCTTGCGGCCGGCCGCTGCTCGCCGGATGGTCCGGCGGGTGGAACGATGAGGAGTATGGCATGGATCGTTCGCAAAAGGCCGATCTGGTTGCCGAGCTGAAGCAAGTCTTCACCGAGACGAGCGTGGTGGTTGTCACTCGCAATCTCGGCCTGTCGGTCGCGCAGTCGACCGACTTGCGTCTGAAGATGCGCGACGCCGGTGCCCAGTTCAAAGTTGCGAAGAACCGTCTTGCCCTGATCGCGCTCGAGGGATCGCAGTACCAGCCGATCGGTGACCTGTTGAAGGGCCCGACCGCGCTTGCGACCTCACCCGACCCCGTCGCCGCCGCCAAGGTCGCGGTGGCGTTCGCCAAGACGACCGACAAGTTCGAAATCGTCGGCGGGGCAATGGGTGACACCTACCTCGACGCGAATGGGATCAAGGCGCTGGCCGAGCTTCCGTCGCTTGACGAACTGCGTGCAACCCTCGTGGGCCTGATTCAGGCGCCCGCGAGCAAGATCGCCCGCACCGTCAGCGAGCCGGGAGCACAGCTGGCACGGCTCTTCCAAGCTTATGCCAGCAAGGAAGCGGCATAGGATTTTTCGTTTCGTTTCAACGCACGACACTGGGGCACCTGCCCCGTACAGGAGTTTGACATGGCTGATATCAATGCGCTGGTCGACCAGCTTTCTGAACTGACCGTCCTCGAGGCCGCCGAACTGGCGAAGGCGCTCGAAGAGAAGTGGGGCGTTTCCGCCGCGGCTGCGGTCGCGGTTGCCGGCCCGGCTGCTGGCGGCGGCGCTGCCGCTCCGGCCGCGGAAGAGAAGACCGAGTTCGACGTGATCCTCACCGGCGACGGTGGCAAGAAGATCAACGTCATCAAGGAAGTCCGCGCGATCACTGGCCTCGGCCTGGGTGAGGCGAAGGCGCTGGTCGAAGGCGCTCCCAAGCCGCTCAAGGAAGGCGTCAACAAGGACGAAGCCGAGAAGATCAAGAAGCAGATCGAGGAAGCCGGCGGAACCGTCGAGCTCAAGTAACCTCGCCCGCATTAGCAGCGTGAGGTCATCCCGGACTTGATCCGGGATCCATGACAAGAGGGGGGCGGTCCGGCGACGGGCCGCCCCTTTCATTTGTGCTGAGCGCCAGTTGGAACATAATTCACGACCATTGCCGGAACGTCTCGGCTAACCCGCCGTTAACGCTGACCTGAACCGCCGGAATGTACCCGGTGCGAACGGAGCATCAGCACATGCGTATCTTGGGCTTGAGCCTGGCTTTGGCTGCCTTCCCGACGGCCGGACAAGCTGCCACTCTTCTTCCAACCTCCGAGTGGACCGATCTTCCAGTCTTCGCCCTGACCCTTCCTCCTGTCTCGGAGGTGGGAACGGTAGGATCGCTAACTCCGCTTGACCTATCGGCGGTTTTCCTCACCGCACCGGCGGCTGAGCGGAGCAGTGCTCTGTCCCCGCTCCGGCTGACCGGCACGAACCCAGCACGAGTGCCGGAGCCGGGCACCTGGGCGTTCGCGCTCGCCGCCTTTGGATTTGCGGGCTATGTCCTGCGACGGGCTCGTCACCCGGGACTCCTTCAACTGGCCTGACGACGGGTAAGTCGGGCCGGTTCTTCGCCCCTTGCGTCGTTTGAGAATCGGCCTATATCTCGTCCATCCAACATTTGACGGCTCCGCCGCACGGGTTCGTGCGTGCGGATTTCCTGCCTTTCCGGGACACGGTCCACTCCGCGCACGGACCGCACGCATTGGAAAGGATCACGGGAACAGCGCTCCAACTCGATGCGTCCCCGCTCGCGGGGGCTCAGAAACTGGATCTCCGCTCCGGCGGGGGTACATTCAGCGGAGCGTTCATGCGTTCCGCCAGGCGCAGGGAAACACATGGCGACTAAGGCGATCGAGGCACCGGCCAATACAAACGGCCGTTCCACCAACTCGCGGCGCATCCGCAAGATCTTCGGCAACATCCACGAGATCGGCGCGATGCCGAACCTGATCGAGGTTCAGCGCGAAAGCTATGAGCAGTTCCTGCGCTCCGATCCCTCGATCGGCTACGTTTCCGGGCTCGAGAAGACCCTCCGTTCGGTGTTCCCGATTCAGGATTTCGCCGGGACCGCCCATCTCGACTTCGATCGCTATGAGCTCGAAGACCCCAAGTACGATACCGACGAGTGCCGCCAGCGCGGGCTGACCTATGCCGCGCCGATGCGTGTGACGCTTCGCCTGACCACCTTCGAAATCGATCCCGACACCGAAGCCAAGTCGGTCATCG
>CBFGZJ010000070.1:0-8344 GCA_965653215.1 uncultured Sphingomonas sp.
GAACGGGCCCGACAACTGCTCATCGAGCCACGACGCCGCGGATTCGCGGAACGCCTGCAGTTCCGGGGCAAAGGTGAGCTGCATCGTCAGGCGACCTCGAACAATCCGGCCGCGCCCATCCCTCCGGCGATGCACATCGACACCACCACATATTTGACGCCGCGCCGCTTGCCTTCGATCAGTGCATGGCCGACCAGCCGGGAGCCGGTCATTCCGAAGGGATGCCCGATCGCGATGCCGCCGCCGTTGACGTTCAGCTTTTCCGGATCGATTCCGAGCTCGCGCTGACAATAAATTGCCTGGCTGGCGAACGCCTCGTTGATTTCGAACAGACCGATGTCGTCCAGCTTCAGCCCAGCGCGTTGCAGCAGCTTCGGGATGGCGAACACCGGCCCGATTCCCATCTCCTCCGCCTTGCACCCGGCAACCTGAAAGCCGCGGTAAACGCCAAGGATCGGCAGCCCCTCTTTCTGCGCGGTGTCGAGATCCATCACCACTTGCGCCGAAGCACCGTCAGAAAGCTGCGAGGCATTGCCGGCGGTGATGTGCTTGCCTTCCTTGAT
Source organism: uncultured Sphingomonas sp. (assembly GCA_965653215.1). Classification (GTDB taxonomy): domain Bacteria; phylum Pseudomonadota; class Alphaproteobacteria; order Sphingomonadales; family Sphingomonadaceae; genus Sphingomicrobium. Next base: position 564 of record CBFGZJ010000070.1, read on the forward strand.
GACCAGACCGTCCTTGAACACCGGCTTCAGGGAAGCCAGCCTCTCATAGGTGGTGTCCGCCCGAACGCCTTCGTCGCGATCGAGCGTAACCTGCTCCTTGCCGGTCTCATTCCCTTCCTTGTCGAACAGCGCCTTGGTCACCGAGATGGGGACGATCTCGTCCGCAAAAGCTCCGGCGGCTTGCGCTGCGGCAGCTCGCTGTTGGCTGCGCTCGGCGAAGCGGTCCTGATCCTCGCGGCTGACCCCGTAGCGCTCCGCGACCAGTTCAGCGGTTTCAATCATCACCATATAAGCATGGGGATCGTGCTGCTTCACGAATTCCGACCGGTTGCGGAAGGTCGGCGCGTGCTTGCCGATCGTCAGGGAGATGCTTTCCATCCCGCCTGCAACCGCTGCGTCAATCTCGTCGGCGACAATCCCGCGGGCTGCCAGCGCGATCGCGGTCAAACCCGATCCGCACTTGCGGTCGAGGGTGAAACCGGCGGTGGAGTCGGGCAGCACAGAGCCATGCACCGTCAACCGCCCGAGATTGTAGCTTTGCGTGTTCCAGTGATTGCCCACGCCGAGGTACACATCATCGATCCGAGCCGGATCGATCCCCGCCCGCTCGATCGCCGCGTTGACGACGTGCGCGGACATGACCGGCGCTTCGGTATCGTTGAACGCACCGCGATAGGCCTTGCCGACGCCGGTCCGTGCCGTGGAGATGATGGCGGCTTCCCGCATGAATCAGTTCCTCTCAAAATCCGTGCATGTTGGTCGGACCCCAGAAGGCCCGCATCTCGACAACCTTGCCTTGGTCGTCGAATTTGAAGGTGTCGATCACGTCAATCCGCTTCGGTCCGCCGTCATAGTTGAGGTTCACCGAGAAAGGGAACACGGCGTAGGAGCCAACCACCCGAACCGGTCCCTCGAGTTTCAGCTTGGCGCCCGTTGCCATCGACTGCTCATAGAAGGTGCGCACTGCATTCCGGCCCTTGTGGATCGGTGATCCGATCGGGTCCTCCACGGTGCAATTTTCTGCATAAAGCGAAGCAACGGCTTCGGCGCTACCCGCTTCGAACGCGGCCACATAAGCCTCGACGACGGCGACCATTTCGGCAGGTGTTGGCATTAGTGACTACTCCGGAAAATAGCGATTGATGGTGTCGACGACGAGCGCCGGCTTGTCTTTACCTTCGATTTCTACCGTCACGCGGATCACGCACTGGATGGCGCCGCCCTTGACCTCTTCCGCGGAAATAATCTCGCCAGTCCCGCGGATGCGGGAGCCAACCACCACCGGGTTGAGAAAACGGGTACGGTCCATCCCGACGTTTACGCCGGCCGAAAATCCGCGAACTTCGATCATCTGCGGCATGAACAGGTTGACCAGGCTCATCGTCAGATAGCCATGGGCGATGGTCGCTCCAAACGGACCATCCTTGGCGCGGTCCGGATCGACGTGGATCCATTGCATGTCGCCGGTCACGCGTCCGAACTCGGTAATCCGGTCCTGGTCGATCGTGAGCCAGTCGCTCACGTCGAGCTTAGCCCCTTCCTGACCCAGCAGCCCTCGCGGAGTTTCGAAGACTTTAGCCATGTCAGGCGTGCTGGCTCGAGACCGCGAGGACTTCACCGGTCATGTAAGAAGAAAGATCGGAGGCGAGGAACATCATCACGTTGGCGATCTCCCACACTTCCGCCGGCCGTCCGAACGCCTCCCGCTCGACCAGCTTGTCGAGCGCCTCCTGAGTCGTCACCTTGGCAAGGAACGGGTGCATTGCGAGGCTCGGCGAGACCGCGTTGATCCGGACGTTGTGCTCCGCCGCTTCGACTGCCGCACATCGGGTGAAGGCCATCACACCAGCCTTGGCCGCGGCGTAATGGGCCTGGCCCTTTTGCGCCCGCCAGCCGAGCACCGAAGCATTGTTGACCATCACTCCGGACTTGGCCGCATACATCGCCGGCAGAAACGCGCGGGTCATCCGGAACAAGGAGGTCAGCGTGACGTCGAACACGCGGTTCCACTGCTCATCGGTCATGTCCACGACCGAGATCTCGCCGCCCAGGCCAGCATTGTTGATCAGCACATCGACCCGCCCGAGCTCCTTCACCGCAGCGTCGCGAAGACCCTGAACCTGCTCTTCATTGGTCACATCACAGACGAAGGTCGCCGGCCGGGTTCCGACCGCCTCGGCAATCTTGTCCGCCGACTCGTCCAGCCGACGCTCATGGAAGTCGCTGATCAACAGCGTTCCACCTTCTTCCGCGGCCCGCTTCGCCGCCGCGAACCCGATACCCGTCCCCGCCGCAGCGGTGATGACAACGGTTTTGCCCTTCAGCAGCCCGCGTGGCTCAGGGTAGGGCGGCACTGGAGAAGTGATCGTCATCTGGATTCCTCAAGGATGATGCTCGCGAGCTTTTCGCGATGCTGCTCTGCGGTGCCAAGCCAACTGGAGGTTGCCCGCGCCCGCTTGAAATAGAGATGGGCATGATGCTCCCAGGTGAAGCCGATCCCGCCGTGGATCTGGATCGCTTCGCCGGAGCAATGACGGAAACAATCCGACGCCCAGGAACGGGCGATCGAACAGGCCTCCGCCAGTTCAGGACTCCCCTCGGCGATCGCCGCAGCGGCATAAAGCGCAGCCGACCGAGACGCTTCGATCTGCAGCATCATGTCCGCGAGCATGTGCTTGATCGCCTGGAAGGAGCCGATCGTGCGACCGAACTGGATCCGCTGCTTGGCGTATTCGACCGTTGAATCGAGACAGAATTGCGCGCCGCCAGTCTGCTCCGCCGCGAGCAATCCGCTGCCGATCATCAACACGCGTTCGATCGCCGCTCTCGCACTGCCACGATCGCCCAAAACCATCCCGGTCTCGATCTCGCAGTCGAACGTCAGTCGTGCGAAGCGCCGAGTCCTGTCGAGTGTGGGCAAAGCTTCGACGCTCAACCCAGTGTCACTGGAAGGAACAGCGATCAGACTGTCGTCGTCGGTGGCCACGAGGATCAGGTCCGCAACATGGCCGAAGGTCACATAGTTCGAAACGCCGGTCAGCTGGCCGTTTCGAACCGTTGGCCGATCAGCAATCCCGGCGAAGCTCGCCTTCAACTGTCCGGAGGCGAGCTTCGGAAGCCATTTGCGCTTCTGCTCTTCGCTTCCCGCGGCGAGGATCGCCTGCGCAGCCAGCACCGCTGTTTCGAAAAAAGGTATCGCTGCCAGCGTTCGGCCGGTTTCCTCAAGCACCAGCGCCATCTCGATTGCGCCCAGGCCCGATCCCCCGAACTGCTCGGGGATCATAAGCCCCGCGAACCCCATCTCCCCGGCCAGGGTAGACCACAGAGTTTCATCGAACCCGTGATCGCTATCCGCCATTTCGCGCAGTCGCTCTGGTCCAGCCGCGGCGGCCAGAAAGTCGCGAGCGCTGTCCTGGATGAAGCGCTGGTCTTCGGTAAGCGCAAACTCCATCGTCAGGCCGCGCCGTAGACAGGCTTGGCCGGCTCACGCTTGCGGATCAACTCGCGCACAATGCCGTCGAGCTCCGCCGCTTCGAACCGCGCGCCCTTGTCGTGGGCGGGACTGTCGGTCCAGCCCTGCGACAGGAAGATGGTGCCGCCTTTCAGCTCGAACACCTGGCCGGTCACGCCCTTCGATTGCTCCGAGACCAGGTAGGCGACGAGCGGCGCCATATTCTCCGGCGCGAACACATCGAATTCGCCGGGCTTAGCATCCATGTCGAACGCGCCGGTGCTGGTCATGCGGGTGCGGGCGTTCGGCGCCAGCGCGTTGGCGGTAATGCCGAGACGGCCGAGTTCCGCCGCTTGCACCAGGGTCAGGGTGGCGATGCCGCCTTTCGCCGTGGCGTAAGCCGACTGGCCGACGGACCCTTGAAGGCCCGCTCCGCTGGTGGTGTTGATGATCCGCGCATCAACCGGATTTCCCGCCTTCGACTGCGCGCGCCAATACTCAGCAGCATGGCGGCTGGTGCAGAAGTGGCCGCGAAGGTGCACCCGGATCACCGCATCCCATTCCTCGGGCGTGCAGGTGAAGAACATGCGGTCACGCACGAACCCGGCATTGTTCACCACCGCATGCAGGGCGCCGAAGCTGTCGAGCGCCTGCTCGACCATACGCTTGCCTGCTTCCCAGTCGGCGACATCGTCAGTGTTGGCGACCGCTTCGCCGCCCATCGCGCGAATCTCGTCCACCACTTGCTCGGCCGCGCCCTTGGTCTCGCCGGCCTCGCCGTGCGTGCCAACGCCGAGATCATTGACGACGACCTTTGCGCCTTCCGCGGCCAGGCCGAGTGCATAGGCCTTCCCGAGGCCGTTTCCGGCGCCAGTGACAATCGCCACCCGTCCTTCGCAAATCCCCATCAGTTCTGCTTTCCTTCGTTTTGTTTGGCCGCGCGCTCCTGCCGGATTGCCGCTGCACTACCGCTCAGCCTCACTGCAATGGCTTCGGAGCGAAGCCGCGGACGGTCCGCCTCAACCGCGGCCAAGGGCGCGCTTTCGATGAAATCCGTCAACGCCTCGCGGGCGAGCCGCTGATATTCGCCATGTCCGTCGTTCTTCCAGGTGACTTGCTCCGGGGCGAACTCGCGGACCACCTTTGCCGGATTGCCGGCAACGAGGCTGCGGGGAGGAGTTACGGTCTCCGATTTCACCAGCGCAAGCGCCGCGACGAGGTTCTCCGGGCCGATCTCCGCCTCGTCGAGAACGACCGCGTTCATGCCGATTAGCGCATTCTCGCCGATCACAGCGCCATGGATGATCGCCCCATGAGCGATCGTCGCACCGCGGCCGATCACCGTGTCCCGCACCGCGGACGCATGGACGGTAACGCTGTCCTGGATGCTGCTGTCGCCTTCGACGATGATCCGCCCGAAGTCGCCCCGCAGCGACGCACCCGGAGCGATGAAACAGCCCGGCCCGACGATCACGTCGCCGATCAGCGACGCAAGCGGATGCACATAGCTGGTCGGATGCACGACCGGGGTAATCCCCTGATAGGTGTAGCAGGGCATCGGGGAGTGCCTTCAGAGACGCTCGATGATCGTGACGTTGGCCTGCCCGCCGCCCTCACACATCGTCTGCAGGCCGTAGCGCCCGCCAGTTCGCTCGAGTGCGTTCAGCAGGGTAGTCATCAGCCGAGCGCCCGTGGCTCCGATCGGATGGCCAAGTGCGATGGCGCCGCCCTGGACATTGACCTTCTCGTGCGGGACGCCGAGTTCCTTCATCCAGGCCATCGGGACCGAGGCGAAGGCTTCATTGCACTCGAACAGGTCGATGTCGGCGATGCTCATCCCGGCTTTGCCGAGCGCATAGCGAGTCGCCGGGATCGGACCGGTCAGCATCCAAACCGGGTTCGCGCCGCGAACCGAAAGATGATGAATGCGTGCCCGCGGCTTCAGCCCATGCTCCTTCACCGCCCGCTCGCTGGCGACGAGGATTGCTGCCGCTCCATCGCAGTTCTGGCTCGCCACGCCTGCGGTTACGACGCCGCCCTCGCGGACCGGCTGAAGCGCTGCCAGTCCCTCCAGCGTGGAGTTTGGCCGGATCGTCTCGTCCTTGGCGAAATCACCCACGGGCACGATTTCATTGTCGAACCAGCCATTGTCCTGCGCTGCTTGCGCGCGCTGGTGCGAGGCTAGGCTGAACTCCTCCATCTCCTGGCGACTGATCTGCCACTTCTCAGCAATCATCTCCGCCGACCGGATCTGGTTGACTTCCTCGTCGCCGTAGCGGGCGTCCCACCCTTCCGAGCCGATGAACGGGCTGTCGAACCCATATTGCTGGCCAGCGGTCATCGCCGCCATGATCGGGATGCGGTTCATCGCCTGGCTGCCGCCCGCCACGACCAGGTCCTGGGTGCCGCTCATCACCCCCTGGGCGGCGAAGTGCACTGCCTGCTGTGAGCTTCCGCACTGGCGATCAACGGTGACGCCCGGCACTTCTTCCGGAAGTCCGGCGACCAGCCATGCTGTCCGGCCGATGTCGCCCGCCTGTCCGCCGATCGTCTCGGTGCAGCCCCAGACAACGTCCTCAATCGCGAGCGGATCGACGCCAGTGCGCTTCAACAATTCGCGGATCGGATGAGCGCCGAGATCGGCCGGGTGCATCGCGGCGAGCGAGCCCTTCTTGCGGCCGATGGGGGTGCGGACGGCGTCGATGATGTAGGCTTCAGGCATGGTCAGGCTTCTCGTGCAAAGGTCTGGTCCGGCCCCATGGGCTGGGTGAAGATGCGTGTGGCGATCCGTGCGCGGTGAAAAGCAGGCGTACCCCAACTGTGGGTCAGCGCCAGCGTGCGCTTCAGGAACAGGTGAACGTCCACCTCCCAGCTGTAGCCCATCGCGCCATGAACCTGGATCGAGGCGCGCGCCGCCGTATCGGCAGCTTCCAGCGCGACCAGCTTGGCATGGCTAACCCGGGCGCGAGCCTGGGTGTCGCGTGCGGCGATCTCGGCCGCCGCGGCGGCCACGACCGGCTTGGCGAACTCGATCGCGACCTGCGCCGAGGCGAGGTGATGCTTGACCGCCTGATAGCTGCCGATCGGCTTGCCGAACTGCTGCCGCTCCTTGGCATAGTCGACCGCCATGTCGGCGGCCCGTTGGGCGAGCCCAAGCCCCATCGCCGCGTTGAATAGAGCAGCGCGATCGAGCGCGAGGTCCAAGTCGGCTCGTCCAAGTCGGGTGGCGCTCGCCAAATCCCAATCGACCGTAAACAACCGGCGAAACGGATCGATGCTCGGCTGCGGGGTGAGGCGGACCTGATTGGGAAGCGCCAGATAGGCTTCCCCGTCCTTGTGCAGCAAGATCGCAGCCGCACTGTCGGCATTGGCGACAAAGGGGTTGATTGGATGAGCGATGGCGATCGCCGCGGTCGGGTCCGCGAGCAGCTCATGGTCCGGAGCGAGAGCCGCGAGCATCGGCGCCGCCACACCAGCGCTCTCGACCAGCGGTTCGGGCAAAGCGACATAGCCCGCCTCTTGCGCAATCAGCGCGAAGTCGATCTCCGACAGTCCAATTCCACCGGCGCTTTCGGGGAGCAGCACCAGCGTCAGCCCGGTTTCGACGATCGCCGCCCACCGCGCTGGATCGATCGCCTCGTCCGCCTCCATCATCTTGCGCCAGTGATCGGGCGTCGAGCTGTCGGCGAACAGCGATCGCGCCGTCTCCGCGAACATCAGCTGCTCGTCGCTGAGGGTGAAGTCCATGTCCTTCCGCCCCCCTAGCGCGGCAGCCCGAGCATGCGCTCGGCGATAATGTTGCGCTGAATCTCGTTCGACCCAGCGTAGATCGGACCCGCGAGCGCGAAGATATAATCGTCGATCCAGTCCACCGGGTTGGCGTCGGGAGCCTCATGCGTGAGCTCGGCCGCCGGGCCGAGGATCGCCAGTGCGGTCCGGGTCAGGTGGATATCCAGCTCCGACCAGAAAATCTTGTTGGTCGACGCCTCAGGCCCGATCTTGGTACCCGCCATCAGGCGCGAGGCGGTCTGGTAGATGTTGAGGGCATAGGCTTCGGCGTTCATGTGCGACCGCACCACATCGGCCTCGAGCGCTCGGTCTGCCTCATCCTTCCGGTCCCGCCAAAGCTCCGCCAGCTTCTTGGCCGCGACCTGGTAACGCGCCGGCGACCGCAACATCAGACCGCGCTCGAACCCGGCGGTCGCCATGCAGATGTGCCAGCCTTGCCCCTCTTCCCCCAAGCGGTTGAAGGCCGGAACCCGCACATTCTCCAAGAAGATTTCGGCAAACCCGACATGCCCGTTGATCTTCTTGATCGCATTGACCGTCA
>CBFGZJ010000071.1:0-8342 GCA_965653215.1 uncultured Sphingomonas sp.
TCTCCATTTCCCCCGCGCGAGCAAGACGGAACAGAGCCTGGCTGCCGGAGCCGACGACCTGACCGACCTCGAGATTGCGCGAAAGGATCAGGCCGCTGGATGGCGCGCGAATATCGAGACGACCAATCCGGGCGCGATTGGCGCCGAGCTGCGCCTGCGCCACGCGTACGCGGGCAATCGCGGAATCCCGCGCCGCTTGTTTGCGGTCGAGGTCAGCCTTTGAAATGAAGCCGCGCGAGACCAGCGCCTGTGCGCGATCGAGTTCATTCTGGGCGAGGGCAGCGTCCGCTTTGGCGGCAGCGATTTGCGCGGCCAACTGAGCCCCTTCCTGAGCCTGAACCGAGCGCTCGATCGTGGCGAGCACCTGGCCTTGCCGTACCCAGGCACCTGCGTCCACGCGCACAGAGGTCACCAACCCGCCCTCTCCAGCGACGCCGATGGGCTGATCGCGGCGAGCCGCCAACTGGCCGCTGGCGGTGACGATGCGGGCGACCTCGCTGCGGCCCGGGACCACCACGGAGACCGTCGGCGCCTGGGCTACGCCCTCTGCCGTAGCCGTAGCCGCCTTGTCTTCACCCGAACTCATGGCCAGGGCGGCAACAATAAGGATGAGCAGAGCAATCGCCGCTCCGATCGCGACGATGATCCACCGCTTACGGTCCGGCCGATCGATGACGATCAGCGTCTCATCGCGAACAATTGGAGTTTCCCTGTTCATCTGATCCATTCCAACTGCAGCCGGTTCCGAGCGATCGCAGCTGTTTTACTATCCTAAATCACTACTTGAAGCAAAACCGATGCCACGTCATTGTGGCCAAATCTTCACCGCCGAAGGGAAACAGACCTGAACCGCCACTCATTCGGCCAAATACGCTGCTTCGGCACCAAATAGGGCGTCAAGCAAGGAGATGGAAGAGATGATCGAATCTTACGGGGTGATCGGTTGGATCGTGATCGGCTTGGTTGCCGGCGCCATCGCGAAGCTGCTGATGCCGGGACGAGACCCCGGTGGCTGCGTCATCACCGCCTTGCTGGGCATTGCCGGCGCTCTTCTTGCGGGTTTCCTTGGCCGCTCAGTGGGTTGGTATGGCGAGGGCGAAGCCGCGGGCTTTCTTGCCGCCATCGTCGGGGCATTCCTTATCCTTCTGATTTACCGATTGGTGCTGCGCCGCCGCTAGGCCGTTAATCGCCCGGCCATCCATTTGTCCGCAGCATTGTTCCTCCGCAGATAGGCTGCAGTGGAGGGATCGATGTCAGGGAAGATTGTCATGGGGTGGGCGGTTGCTTGCTTGGTTGCGCCGGCGATTGCTGGCGCACAGGTGACGCCGCCGACCGTCGTTGGGCGCGGAACGCGGGTGGATGTCGTTGCGTCGGGAGAGGTGAGCCGCGTTCCGGACCTCGCCATCATCTCGGCCGGGGTGGTGTCGAAATCCGCGACGGCCGTTGGCGCGATTCAAGCGAATGCAGCCCGCATGGAGCGCGTTCGTGCGGCACTGCGCCACGCAGGAATTGCCGATCGCGACATCCAGACCAGCACGATCAATCTCAATCCCGATTACGTCTATGCGGATCGGCAGCCGCCCCGCTTGAGCGGGTATCAGGCGACAAACATGGTTTCGGTGCGCTTTCGCGACATCGGCTCGACCGGCAAGATCCTCGACTCCCTGGTCGCCGAGGGCGCCAATCAGATCAATGGTCCGACGCTTACCTTCGACAAGCCGGAAGATGGTCTCGGCGAGGCGCGGATCGCCGCAGTACGCAACGGACGGGAGAAGGCGGAACTCTACGCGCGAGCGCTGGGGATGCGCGTCGCTCGGGTTCTGTCAGTGAGTGAGAGCGGTGGCTATTCAGTCCCGCCACCGATGCCGATGGCGGAAAGGTCGATGGATGCCGCCCAGACCAAAATCGAGCCGGGCGAGCAGCGGCTTCAGGTCAGCGTGACGATGAGCTTCGAATTACAGTAGCTCGGGCTGGAAAATGCTTAAAAGGGGAGGCCGTGCCGATCAGCACGACCTCCACCGAAAACGCGCGATTGTCGGTTAGCGGACGCTGCCGCGACGGATCAGATTGACGATCGCAAGAAGGACCACCGCTCCGAGCAAAGACCAAAGGAACGATTCGACCGTAATTCCTTGATTGATCGAACCGCCGCCAACGATCAGGCCAGCGAGGAAGGCGCCAACAATGCCCACCACGATGTTGAGAATGATGCCTTGCTGGGCGTCAGTTCGCATGATCAGGCTCGCCAACCAGCCAACAACGCCGCCGACAACTAACCAGATGATGAAATCCATGGCGTTCCTCCAGTTCAGGGACCGCCAGTGCTTTCTAGCGACCCTCTGCTGGTCAAGACGCCTTCGACCGCGTCTGGTTCCGTTCCACGTCGGTAACGTCCTAGAGAATTCCGGGACAATCGCGCTCAGAAACTCTGCTGACGCTCGTATACCTGTCGGTAATGCTGGATCCGCGTGACTCTCAGGCCGGGCATCCCACTGCGGTCCACAGCTCGCTGCCAACTCGCAAACTCTTCAAGACTCAGGGAATATCGCTCGCACACCTCATCCACCGAAAGGAGCCCACCGGCAACGGCGGCGACAACCTCCGCTTTACGACGAACCACCCAACGCGTGGTGGTCGGCGACGGCAAGGAATCCAGCGTCAGCGGCTCACCGAGAGGGCCGATGACTTGCGCGGGGCGGATTTTCTGGTTCTCGAGCATTCTTCTTGTTCGTCCCTGATCTGCGTTCAGTGAGTCCTTTTATTCCCCGGCCATTCAAAGAATTCTGAAGCCGGGTGGTAAATTAGGCACTCATTCCTCCTTCATCCCCGTTAACCCTGCCTTCTGACCTGCAGTCCTCACTGCGTGGTGCGCGGGAGCAGGCAGCCAATCAGGATGCCACTCGGTCGCGACGGCGCCCGCCGTCGCCTGACCGATTCCGACCCGCAGAATGAGTAGAAAACGACTCAAATGACCTCACCCAGTTGGCGACTTGCCTCCTGGCTAGCGAACAGGAGTGAAATTCGGGTAAAGAGCCGATCCATGCTCGCAGATTTCGATCTTGACCGCCGTGTGGGCGGATCTTCGCTCCGTGGTGAACGGGCGCGGATCGTCGTCGCTATGTCGGGTGGGGTCGACAGCAGCGTGGTTGCCGCGCTCGCGGTGCGGACCGGGGCGGAAGTGATCGGAGTTACGCTGCAGCTCTACGATCATGGCGCAGCGGTGAGCCGATCTGGGTCTTGCTGCGCAGGGCAGGATATTTACGACGCACGCACCGTCGCCGACCGGCTCGGCATTGCCCATTATGTGCTGGATTATGAAAGCCGCTTTCGCTCGGGCGTGATCGAGCGGTTCGCAGATGATTATGCGCGTGGACGAACGCCAGTCCCGTGCAGCCTGTGCAACCAGGGCGTGAAGTTCACCGATCTGGTCGAGTTCGCGCACGAGCTTGGCGCCGACTGCCTTGCGACCGGCCATTATGTCCGGCGCGTCGTGGCGGGCGGACGGCCCCAGCTGCACAAGGGCGCTGACCCGGCCCGTGATCAGAGCTATTTTCTCTACGGAACGACCGAGCAGCAGCTGGAATTCCTGCGATTTCCGTTGGGCGCCATGCCCAAGCAGCAGGTACGCGAGGTTGCGCGCGAAGCGGGGCTCGCCACTGCGGCCAAGCCGGACAGCCAGGACATCTGCTTTGTCCCGGATGGCGACTATGCATCGCTGGTCAAGCGGCTCCGGCCCGAGACGGCTGCGCCAGGTGAGATTGTCGACCTCTCCGGACGGGTACTCGGCGAGCACTCGGGCGTGGTTCATTATACCGTTGGGCAGCGGCGAGGGATTACGATCGGCGGTCAGCCGGAGCCGCTCTATGTCCTGCGGATCGATCCGGAACAGCGCCGGCTGGTGGTCGGTCCTCGCAGCGCCTTGGCCGTCTCTGCATTGCGGGTCGATGAGCTGAACTGGATCGGCGAGCAGCAGCAGGACATTTCCGTCAAGGTCCGCTCGCTCGCGTCTCCATTGCCTGCTCGCCTGATCGGCGATTGGGTCGAGTTTGAGCGGCCGGAGTTCGGGGTGGCCCCCGGCCAGGCAGCGGTATTTTATGACGGCAGCCGCCTGCTTGGTGGCGGATGGATCGCGGAAACCCGCGCCACTGCTGGCCAGCTGGATGCCGCGGCCTAGAGCCGGAAGCTTCCTTCAATCACAGTGAAGCAGCGGCCACCGAGTTTTACTCGGTCGTCGCCTTCCAGCCGGCACTGCAGAAGCCCGCCGCGCTTGCTTGCCTGGAACGCGCTGAATTCCCGGCGTTGCAGGCGGTCGGCCCAGAACGGCACAAGCGCGCAATGGGCCGAACCGGTCACCGGGTCTTCGGGGATGCCATAGGCAGCAGCGAAAACTCTGCTGGCGATCGGGTGATGCTTGCCCGGAGCGGTCACGATCACGAGCGAGTCGATCTGTTGAAGCGCGGTGAAGTCAGGCGCCACTGCACGCACTGCGTTCTCATTCGGAAGCAGGACGATGCGCGCTCCATTCCCGGAATGGCCGCGCCATACCTGCCCCGCGTTGAGACCGAGGATCGCCAGTAGCTGAGGGTCGTCCGTGGGGACGACTGGCTCCGCCGGAAGGTCAATCCACACCAGATCATCACTGCGTGACGCACGAAGAATTCCAGAACGTGTTTGAAAGGCAATGGAGTTGCCATTCAGCAATAGATGCGCTGCAGCAAGTGTTGCATGGCCGCAAAGATTAACTTCCACGGTCGGCGTAAACCAGCGGAGGTGGAAATCCGCCTCCGAACCTTCGAGCGGAACCGTGAACGCGGTTTCACTTAGGTTATTCTCGGCAGCAATGGCCTGAAGCAGAGTGTCCTCCGGCCATTCCCTCAGCGGCATCACCGCTGCAGGATTGCCGCTGAGCGGGGCGTCGGCGAACGCATCGACCTGGAAGAAGGGGAGGCTTGCGCCGCTTGCCGCCATCATGGGTAGATCAGGCCTTCGGTCCAGCTGTCGGATTCCCGCACGAACAAGCGGCGCTCATGCAGCCGGTGCGGGCGATCGGTCCAGAATTCGATCCGTTTCGGGACGACGCGAAAGCCGGACCAGCGTTCCGGCCGTGGCACCGGCGAACCTTCGAACCGCTTGCGAACGGCATGATAGCGGTCTTCGAACATCTGACGATTAGGAAGCGGCCGCGACTGGTCTGAAGCCCACGCGCCAAGCTGGGAATCACGAGTGCGACTGGCGAAATAGGCGTCGGCATCGGCAGCCTCCACCCGCTCGACCGGACCCTCGACGCGAACCTGGCGGCGGAGCGACTTCCAATGGAAAGCGAGCGCAGCATTGGCATTGGCGGCGAGTTCTGCACCCTTGCGGCTGTCGAGGTTGGTGTAAAATACGAAGCCACTGGCGCCATGGCCTTTCAGCAGCACCATTCGCACGGATGGACGGCCGGCGGCATCCGCGGTCGCAAGAGCCATCGCCTCCGGATCATTCGGTTCGCTCAGCCGCGCCTCTTCAAGCCAGGCGCTGAACAGCAGGAGAGGATCGTCGGCCATGGCGTGCCTGTAAGCGGTGCAGCGCTTGCTTGCCAAGTTGTGCGGCACCATCTGGTCTAATCTGCGAAGTTGCGGCTAGGAAGTGAGGATGGACCTTTACCAACGGCTCGGAATCAAGCGAGGCGCCAGCGAAGCGGAGATCAAGAAGGCGTATCGTAGCCTCGCGAAACAGCTTCATCCCGATCGCAATAAGGACAACCCGAAAGCCGCCGAGCGCTTTGCTCAGGTCACCGCGGCTTACGACCTCCTGTCGGACAAGGATAAGCGCGCCCGCTACGATCGTGGCGAGATCGATGAGGCAGGCAATCCGAAGATGCCGTTTGGGAGTGGTTACGGCGGATCGGGAACGCGGCAGACCGGCGGCTTCGATGGCTTTGGCGGCGGGTTCCAGGGGGCTGACACGGCGGATCTGTCCGATTTGTTCGAGGGACTGTTCGGCGGCGGAGCTGCGCGGCGAGGCGGCGGGTTCAGCGGGGGCGGCTTCGGTGCTCGCCCGGGCCGGGCTCCGCCGAAGGGAGCCGACATCGCCTACCGCCTGCAAGTACCGTTTCTGGACGCGGCCACGCTGAAGGAGCAGCGGGTCACGATCGGCGGTTCGACGATCGATTTGAAGCTTCCCAAAGGCGTCGAGGACGGGACCAAGATCCGGCTGCCGGGTAAAGGTGAGCAGGGGCCAGGCGGAGCAGGGGACGCGATCGTCACGATTGCGATCGCTCCGCATCCCTTCTTTACGCGCGAGGGAAGCGACATCCGCCTGACCCTGCCGGTTACGATCAAGGAGGCGGTCCTCGGCGGCAAGGTCAAGACTCCCACGCCGGATGGGCCGGTGATGGTGACCATTCCGCACGGAAGTTCGTCCGGCAAGGTTCTTCGCCTCAAGGGCAAGGGCTTCACCGACAAGAATGGATCGCGCGGAGACCTGCTGGTCACCTTGGCGGTGGATGTGCCCGCAGGCGATCGCGCGCTGGAGGAGTTTGTTGCCGACTGGAAGGGCGGGAGCGACCCGCGTTCGGGGCTGGGCGTCTAACGGATGGAGGATGTTCACCGGTTATCTCCGGAGGAACGGCGCAAGCGGCTCGCCTCAGCGCGAGCAAAATTCGGAAGCGAAGTCATTGAGCGCCTGCGCCCGCATCACAAACATTGGGAGGTGGTGAAGCGAGTTGCCGTGGGCGTCTACGAAGACGGCTTCATCCATGCCGGCAATCTGGCCTTTCTGGCGATCCTCGCGCTGTTCCCATTCTTCATTCTGGCAACCGCGGTTGCGCAATTGCTCGGCCGGTCGGCTGACGGCCGCAATTCGGTCGAAGCCTTCCTGCAGCAGGTCCCGCCCGACGTCGCCCAAGTGCTCGAAGGACCGGTTCAGGAGGTGCTGACCGCCCGAACCGGGCCCCTGCTGTGGTTCGGAGCGTTGGTGGGCCTGTGGACCGCTGCGAGTTTCATCGAGACGATCCGCGACATCCTGAGGCGCGCCTACGGAGTGCCATACTCGGCTCCGTTCTGGGAGTATCGGCTGGGGTCGATTGCGTTAATCCTGGCCGCGGTCCTGGTCTTGATGTTCGCGCTTGCGGCCTCGGTCGTATTGGCTTCCGTTCAACATCTTGCCGCCCACATCCTGCCGATCAGCCAGGATCTGGGCACCTGGCTGGGACTGTCGCGAATGGCTCCGGCCGGCGCGCTCTACTTCACCTTCTACTTCCTGTTCCTGGCGCTGACTCCGGCTCGCTACCGCCGGGTCCATTATCGCAAATGGCCCGGCGCCTTGCTGGTGACCCTGTGGTGGCTGGCAACGGTCGAATTGTTGCCAGAGGCGCTATCCCTGCTCGGGGGCTACAGCTTGACCTATGGAAGCCTCGCCGGAGTGATGGTCTCGCTGCTGTTCTTCTTCTTTGCCGGGCTGGGGGTGGTCATTGGCGGCGAATTGAATGCCGCACTGGCGGAAACGCGCGGCGAAGCGCTAAAGGGTGAAGTTTACCGGGGCCCGTTCAGCGACCAGCTTGAGGTCGAGGAGCCCGAGCCCGGAGACGTTGTGAAGCAGGAAGACACAGGGGGAGCCGCGTGACGGAATTGATGCACGGCAAGCGTGGCCTGATCATGGGACTTGCCAATGATCGCTCGCTCGCCTGGGGGATCGCCAAGGCGCTGCGTGATGCGGGAGCTGAACTGGCGTTCTCCTATCAGGGAGAATCGCTGGCAAAACGGGTCAAGCCGCTCGCTGAGCAGCTCGGCTCCGACCTGCTGATTGATTGCGATGTTTCGGACATGGCGGGACTTGATCGGGCCTTCGCTGACCTCAGGTCGCGCTGGGAAGACATCGATTTCGTGGTCCATGCAATTGGATTTTCCGACAAGACCGAATTGCGCGGGAAGTTCGTCGAAACCAGTCTCGACAACTTCCTTATGACCATGAACATCTCGGTGTACAGCTTTGTCGCCGTTGCTCAGCGGGCGCGCGCGATGCTGCGCCCAGGCGGCGCCTTGCTGACGCTTAGCTATTACGGCGCGGAGAAGGTCATCCCGCACTACAATGTCATGGGCGTGGCCAAGTCAGCGCTTGAAACCAGCGTGAAGTATCTTGCGGCGGACCTTGGACCAGAGGGCTACCGGGTGAATGCGATCTCCGCCGGCCCGATCAAGACCCTCGCTGCGAGTGGCATTGGTGATTTCCGCTACATCATGAAGTGGAACGAATATAACTCGCCATTGCGGCGTAATGTGACAATCGACGACGTTGGTGGCGCGGGGCTCTATCTTCTGTCCGATCTCGCCTCGGGAGTGACAGGAGAGATTCATCACGTC
>CBFGZJ010000072.1:0-8319 GCA_965653215.1 uncultured Sphingomonas sp.
TCCGATCCTCACGGCTGCTCAGATGCGCTCCGCCGAGCAGGCGGCAATCGACGCTGGAATGCCAGTCGACCTGCTGATGGAGCGCGCGGGATCCGCCTTGGCGGAAGCCGCGGTGCGTTTCGCCGGCGAGCTGCCGTCCCTCATCTTGTGCGGCCCCGGCAACAATGGCGGCGATGGTTATGTCGCCGCACGGCATCTTGCTGACCGTGGGATCCCGGTGCGGGTGGCGGCGCTGGCCGAACCCATCACAGATGTCTCCAAGCGGGCGAGAGGAGGGTGGTCGGGACCAGTTGAGTCGTTGCAGGACTGCCAGCCAGCACCGCTCCTGATCGATTGTCTGTTTGGAACCGGCCTTAAGCACGGACTGAAACCCTCTGTTTTTACGCGACTATGTGAACTCGCACAGGCCGCTCGCTGGGTCATCGCCTGTGACCTGCCAAGCGGGGTTGCAAGCGATGATGGTCAGCTGCTTTCTGAGGTTCCGCAATGCGCGATGACGGTGACGTTTGGAGCGTTGAAGCCGGCGCACCGGCTGATGCCGGCAATGGCTCGATCCGGCCGCGTGGTTCTCGCCGACATCGGCTTGGCTGCGCCCAGCCAGTGGCAGGAGATTGGCAGGCCTTACCTCCCTCCGCTCGACCCAACCGGGCATAAATATAATCGCGGACTGGTGGTCGCTGTCGGCGGGGACATGCCGGGTGCGATCGCCCTTGCCGCGACGGCCGCGGCGAGGGCCGGGGCCGGTTATGTCCGGCTTTGCGCCGGGACTCACCTCGATACCGTGCCGGCCAGTGTGGTCCAGGGTCAGGCGAGCAGCTTCGCTGATCCGCGCGTTGGTGCGATCCTGATCGGTCCTGGACTGGGCGGGGCGACGGAACTGCTCGAGGAGGTGCTGAACTCGGGCCGTCCGCTCGTGATTGACGCCGATGCGCTTGCCGCCGTCAGTTCGGTCGAGCGGCTCCTCTCGGTCGACGCCATCTTAACGCCGCACGAGGGGGAATTTGAGCGGCTGTTCGGGCGACTGCCGGGGTCGAAATCCGAGCGAGCACTCGCCGCGGCGGTTTCGAGCGGTTCAGTCGTCGTCCTGAAAGGTCCGGATACGCTGGTGGCGTCACCCGACGGCCGGGTCGCTTTCGCTCCGCCCGCTCCGGCATGGCTGGCAACGGCGGGAACGGGCGACGCTCTTGCCGGGATGATCGCTGCGCTGCGAGCGCGCGGGATGAGCGCTTTCGATGCGGCGTGCGCGGGAGTGTGGCTGCATGGGCGGGCCGCCGAGGCTGCCGGACCTCAGATGATCGCGGACGACCTTGCCAAGTCCATTCCGGACGCTCTTCGCCTGGCCCGATGAGCGATCCCGTCGTCCGAATTGCGGCGCGTGGCGATGGAGTGACCGCGAGTGGCGCTTACGTGCCCTTCGGGGTTCCCGGGGATGTGTTGCGTGAAGATGGCACGCTTCAGCGCGGCTCTGGCTACCAGTCGCCGCCATGCCGTCACTTTTCTGAATGCGGCGGCTGCCAACTCCAACATGTCGTGGATCCGGCCTATGCCGATTATTTGATCCAGCGGGTCGCGGGTGCGCTGGCTCAACAGGGCATCGAGACTGAAATTCTTCCGCCGCACCTCTCACCGCCGCGCAGCCGGCGCCGGGCGACGCTTCGCTGTCTGCACACGCGAACAGGCGTGAAGATCGGTTTCCATGCAGGGCGGTCGAACCAGATCGTGGACATGGACGAATGCCACATCCTTCTGCCGCAGCTGTTTGACTTGGTCGCGCCGCTCCGGGCACTTTTGCGGACCTTGGTGCCACCTTCGCGCAGCGCCCAGGTTCATCTCACGGCGGCGGATCAGGGCGTCGATCTCTCACTTGCGATCGATCGGGAGCCGGAGGGCTTCGAGGCCATCCAGTCGATTGTCGACTTCGCGACCGAGCAGCGGCTTGCGCGGTTAACGCTCGACAGCGGGCATGGCGCGGAGACGCGCTACGAACCGGAACCGGCGACGATCACTCTGGGGGGAGTTTCCGTGTCCCTTCCACCGGGCGCATTTCTGCAGGCGACGCGGGAAGGGGAGCAGGTGCTGGTGAACTCCGTCCTCGCTGCGGTGGGCGGCGCCAAGCGCAGTGCGGATCTCTTTGCCGGGCTCGGCACATTCACGTTTGCTTTGCCCGGCCAGGTCACCGCCATCGAGGCCGCGCGAGCGCCATTAATGGCCCTCGCTTCGGCATCGGCGCGGGCTGGCCGGAATGTCTCCGCCGTTCACCGCGACCTCTACCGGGCTCCGCTCGATGCTGGCGAGCTGAAACCGTTCGAGGCGGTTGTGCTTGACCCGCCGAGGGCAGGCGCAGCTGAGCAAGTGCGTCTTCTCGCCGCCTCGTCCGTGCCGCAAGTAGTCTATGTCAGTTGCAATCCTGCCACCTTCGCCGTCGATGCCGCATCACTGGTCGCAGGGGGATATCGGCTGCTGTGGGCAAAGCCGGTCGGCCAGTTTCGCTGGTCGACCCACGTTGAACTGGTGGCTGCCTTCGAACGCTAGCCCACGCCATGGATGAAGCGCGCCGCGGCATGGACGGTCAGCCCGATCAGGCACAGGCTCGAAAGCGCGAAGACTGCAAAGCGAACCATCAAGACATTGGTCGTCGCCTGCACGAGGCTATGAGCAACCCTGAGGCTGACATAGCCCCAGGCGAGCGCCTGATTGATCCACACCTGTCCTCCACCGAGCAGGATCGTCGCGAAACAGATCGCGTAGAAAATCGTCGGCTGCTCCATCAGGTGCATGTAGTTATGCGCCGGCCAGCGGTATCGTGGCTCAACCACGCCTTCGAGGTCGACGCCGCGCATGCCCTGCGCTGGAGTGTAGTCCGCCGGGAGGGTCTTGATCGCTCGTCCGCCGACGATGATCATCCATAGCAGCATCACCAGCGTCCAGGCGACCAGCGCGATTACCGGTCCAAGCAGCGGATCATAATCCATCGACGTTCCCCCTCATCTGCGACCAGACTGCTGCAGAAGCGGAGAGGATACAAGCTCGGTCAGGCGAGGTCCCGCGCCACCTCGTCAATGATGGCGCGGCGTCGGGCGATGCTCTCTCTCGCGCCGTCCATCACCTGCCGGACGATCTCGGGACGCGCCGTCAAGGGCGTTCCGCCTTGCCCGATGGGCGAGGGGTCGTACTCGAGATAGAGACGGATCCGTTCGGCTTCATCCAGTCCGCGCAGCAATTCTACGACGCGCAACCCGAAATCGATGCCCGACGTGACTCCGCCACCTGTGATCAGATTCCTGTCGATGACTACGCGCTCGCCGGCCGGCTCGGCACCGAAGCTGCGAAGCATGTCCAGCCAGGCCCAGTGTGACGTCGCCCGCTTGCCTTTCAGTAGCCCGGCTGCCCCAAGGACCAGCGAGCCCGTGCAGACGCTGCTGACCAACTGAGCGCCTGTGGCTTGCCTTCTAAGCCAAACGAGCAGCGCTGCGTTTTGCATCGCCTGCGCTGTCCCTGCGCCGCCCGGAACGCAGATCATGTCCAACTGCGGACAGTCTTCGAAGCTGTGGGTGGGAAGGACTTGAAAGCCGGCATCGGTGGGAACGGGTGCGGGCGTTTCGGCAACGACGTGCACCTGCGCGCCGCTCATGCGAGCAAGCACCTGCGCCGGACCGGTAAAATCCAACTGCGTGACATCGGGGAAGATGAGGAAGCCGATCTTGAAAGTCTCGCTCATCTTCCCGTCTCCGGTGCTCAGTCGAACAGCTTGGCGAAGCGGCGCTTCTCCCGGTTGCGCCAGTGGCCCCGATGCCAGGCGTCACTGGCGAGCAGCGGGAGCACGGAGGTCGCCTCGGCGAACACCATTTGCTCGAGCGCGGTCGAAACCTTGCCCCAGCTTGCCGCTTCCTGCAGCGTCGATGACGAGCAGGCTCCGTCGCGCACGTCGGCAACCGTGATCTGCACTGCATATTTATGCACTTCGACATCCTCGTGGCCGAGGATTTCGGCGCACACGACCGTATCCTGCGCGAAGTTCTTCGGGACGCCGCCGCCGATCATCAGCAGGCCGGTCGTGCCCGCCTTGATCTTGATGTCGGTCAGCTCACGGAAGTCGGCGATGCTGTCCATCGTCATGTAATGGCCGCCCCGCTTCATCGCATCGACCTGATGTTTCACCAGGCCGAACCCGGCCGAGCTATCGGTGAAGGCCGGGCAGAAGATCGGCACATCATGCTCGTAGGCGAGCTGAACCAGGCTGTTCGGCTTCTTTGCATTGCCTTCGCTCAGCCATCTGCCCATCTCGCGGATGAAGGCGCGGCTGGAGTATGGGCGAGGCTCAAGGCTGTCGGCGATCTTGCCGATGGTGAAGTCGCAGTCCTGCAGCTGCTCTTCATCGATGTAGGTGTCGTAGATGCGGTCGATGTAGAGCGACCGCAACGTATCATCGTCAGGAATTTCATTGGCTTGGTAATGCTTGTGGCCAAGCGCTTCGAAGAAATCCATGTCGACGATGGTCGCGCCGGTAGCGACGATGGCGTCGACCATGTTCGAGCGAACCAGTTCCGCGTAGAGGTCCATGCAGCCGCCGGCGGACGTGGATCCAGCCACGACCAGGATCACCGCGCAATCCGGATCACTCAGCATCTGATTGTAGATGCCGGTTGCGCGCGCCAGATCGCGGCTGGTGAAGGACATCTTGCCCATCGCCTCGACAATCGGCCGAGCGTCGAAGCTGGTGATGTCGACATGCTCCACCTGGGTCGACAGCAGCTCCGCCTTGCGGTTGTCGTTGATGGCGGCTCGTTCGTTCATCGAAGTCTCCGAAAATAACTTGGGGCGCCCCAGCCGAAGCTGGGGTCCAGCAGACAGGATTTCCTCTTACCGGAAAAACGGATCAGGATTACAGCGTCACGACATTGGAACGCGTCGGCGTCCGCTCCGCTCCCGCATACATCGTCGTCATTGGCTCATCATCGACGATCACCCGCTCGACGGCACCAAAGCCGTTGAACCCGGTGCGCATCGCGCAGCCATACGCTCCGAGCATCCCGATCTCGATATAATCGCCGGCCTGGACATCCCCAGGCAATTCGAATGGTCCCGCCATATGGTCGAGGTCGTCGCAGGTGGGCCCATAGAAGCTGAAGGGCATCGGCTTCACGCGTGAATCCGTCGCGCGGACCAGCGCAACCGGGTAGCGCCAGCCGACATGCGCTGCGTCGAACAATGCGCCATAGGCGCCGTCGTTGATGTACAGCTCGTCGCCACGGCGCTTTTCGACCCGCACCAGCACGCTGGCATATTCCGCGCAGAGAGCACGGCCCGGCTCGCACCAAAGCTCCGACGAGTAGCTCACCGGGAGCGCCTCGAACGCAGCGTGAATGACCTCGAAATAGCTCTCAAGCTCCGGCGGCTCCATTCCCGGATAGCAGGAGGGGAAGCCGCCGCCGACATCGACGATGTCGACCGTGACCGCCGCTTCCACAATCGCGTCACGGACCCTCGCCATCGCCTCGGCATAGGCGGCGGGGCTCATCGCCTGGCTGCCGACGTGGAAGCAGACGCCAAGCGCATCGGCAGCCTGCCTCGCTTCGAACAGCAAGCGGCTCACCTCGGCTGGATCGGCCCCGAACTTGGCTGCGAGGCTG
The DNA here is from genome assembly GCA_965653215.1 of uncultured Sphingomonas sp. Classification (GTDB taxonomy): domain Bacteria; phylum Pseudomonadota; class Alphaproteobacteria; order Sphingomonadales; family Sphingomonadaceae; genus Sphingomicrobium. Next base: position 5,631 of record CBFGZJ010000072.1, read on the forward strand.
AGCTTGCTGTGGCTGGAACTGACCCGCAGCCGGACGAGCAGGTTCAGGTCCTGCGCGCCGTCGGTCGCACGAACAATTTTCTCAAGCTCATCGATGGTGTCCAGGCTGAACGTCCTGACGCCCAGCTCGAAATAGGCCTCCCGGATGACTTCCTCGGCCTTCACCGGGTGCATGAAGCACATCACCGCTTCCGGCAGGATGCCGCGCACCAGGCGCGCCTCGCCAATTGAGGCGACGTCGAAATGGGTAACCCCATTATCCCACAGCAGCTTGATCAGATCCGGGGAGGGATTGGCCTTGACCGCGTACAGAGACTTGCCCGCAAACTTCTCAACGAAGAAGCGGGCTGCCCGTGCAGCAGCATGCGGACGCAGCAAGGTCACCGGTTGAACGGGGCGCTGCTTGGCGATTTCGACAACGAGGTTGCCGATTGGGGCGGTCGCTAGCCCCAGCGCGCGATGATGCTTGTGCAACTCAAGGGACCTCCAACAGATCGTTTCGACATAAAGCTGCCTTGCGGTTGGAAGTCCCATGGGGCAGCGGGCGAGCGATATATGAAGGGTGCCCGGGCTTGTAAACCCTGAAACGCTGCGGCTTTCAGCGCGCTTCGGCGCTTAATGCGAACGTGTTGGCGATGCAGGCTTTTTTAGGCCGCGGAGCGAAGCTTTGCGGCGGATGCGCGAAGGTCGTGCGATCCTTCAACCGCGCGAGTCAGCTCTTCAATCTCGCAGGCTAGCGTCTGCAGTTCGGCCGCAAAGACATCCGCATTGGCGAGTCCGCCCTGCTGTGCGACATCAAGGAGGGAATCGAGCATCATCGTCAGGCAGGGGAGAATGGTCTCTTCGATCTTCTCGAAGGCGTCTTCGACGCGTACCTGCTGGTCAGCTCGGTCCATGAGCAAGAGTTAACGTGAAAAATGTTAAGCGTTGGTGAAGATCGGCAGTGATGAGCGGGCTTGCGGGAACATTGATGGCACTGGCGATGATCGCCGCCCTTGTGCTTGCCGTCGCGGGTATCAGGCTCACTTTCCGCGCGGACGAACGCCAGCGCGGCCTGCTGATGATCACAGCAGCGCTGGTGCTCCTCGCCAATGTGCTGATCTGGACCGTTTAGCGCTTCAAATCCTTCGCCAGCCGCATGTCGAGATAGTCGTCCACGCTGCGCATCAGCTGCGGCAGCTCATCCGCAAAGAAATGGTTGGCGCCGGGAATGGTGTCGTGATGAATGGTGATGTGGCGCTGTGTCCGGAGCTTGTCGACCAGCTTCTGCACCGCCGGGGAAGTTACCACCTCGTCCGCCTCGCCCTGAATGATGATTCCCGAGGACGGGCAGGGGGCGAGGAAGGAGAAGTCATACATGTTGGCGGGCGGAGCGATCGAGATGAAGCCCTTGATCTCTGGCCGCCGCATCAGCAGCTGCATTCCGATCCATGCACCGAAGCTCACGCCCGCGACCCAGGTGGTTTCCGCCTCCGGATGCACTTGCTGGACCCAGTCGAGCGCGCTTGCCGCATCGGACAGTTCGCCGATGCCATTGTCGAACACACCCTGGCTCTTGCCGACGCCGCGGAAATTGAACCGAAGCGTGGCGAAGCCGCGCCGGACAAATGTCTGATAGAGCAGCTGGACGATCTTGTTATTCATCGTCCCGCCGGCTTGCGGGTGGGAGTGGAGAATCATCGCCACCGGCGCGCGCGGCCTGAGCCCGGGATTGAAACGGCCTTCGAGACGGCCCTCTGGACCGGGGAAAATAACTTCGGGCATGGGCTCTCGCGCATCGAGGGGTGGGCGGTAGGACGCTGGCGCCTATATAAGCGGGAGTGATCCGGACGCAATCATTGGGGCTGCACGAGGAATTTTGAGCCAGCGAATCTATCTCGATCATGCCGCGACCACGCCGCTGATGCCGGAAGCGCGTGAGGCGCTGACCGCTGCGCTCGACCGCTGGGCAAATCCGTCCTCGCCGCATGCGGAGGGCCGTGCCGCGCGCGCTGCGCTTGAAGATGCGCGGTTGCGGATCAAGGCGGCGCTCGGCTGGAACGGCGAACTGATCTTCACCAGTGGTGCAAGCGAAGCGGCCGCGCTGGCCATGCGCGGCTTCGGAACCCGCCTCGTCTCCGCTGTCGAGCATGAATCGGTCCGCCGCGCTGCGGGTGAGTTCGGCGAAATCGCCGTGGACTCTCATGGGATCGCCGACCTTCAGGACGCTTCCCTGGCCCAGGGATCGCTGGTCGCCGTACAGCACTGCAACCCTGAGACGGGAGTGCTTCAGCCGCTGGACGATATCATCCAGACCGCCCATGAGGCCGGGGCGGTGTTGCTGTCCGACTGCGCGCAGAGCGCCGGCAAGCTTCCGCTCCCCCCCGCCGACTTGATCATCGTCAGCGCGCATAAGCTGGGCGGCCCGCCCGGGGTCGGCGCCCTGCTGGTACGCAATTTCGGGCTGTTGCAGCCGACTGGCGGACAGGAGCGCGGGTATCGCGGCGGGACTGAGAACCTGCCCGCCATCCTCGGCTTTGCCGCCGCGCTCGACGCTCTTGCTACCGATCATGATGTCGTAGAGCGCCAGGAGGATCACCGCCGAGCACTGGAGGATGCACTGGAAGCACTCGGAGCGGTCACGGTCTGCAAGGAAAGCCCGCGCTCACCCTTTATCGGCAGCTATTTCATGCCCGGCAAATCCGCGCTGG
>CBFGZJ010000073.1:0-8254 GCA_965653215.1 uncultured Sphingomonas sp.
GAACGGCTGAGTAGCCGCAGCTCCGGGAGGCCGGTCGATGACCGACAGCAAGGACCGTCCATCGGTGACAGCAACTTTCTGGAGTTCCTCGGCGACGTTTACCGCTGCTGCAGCAAGTTCCTGGCGCGGCAATGCGCCGGTAACCATCCCTCCGGGAAATCCCGCCCGGAAATAAAGACTCTGCGTCTCTGGTTCCACCCACAGCCGCAGGACTCCGCTTACAACACGCAGGCTGTCGCGCCGAAGCTTGAAATCGCTAGTCCTGCAGAGAACCTTGCCGTTTTCATCACGGATCGAGAAACTCTGGCCGATGCCGGTCGTCAGTCGCAGCGAGTTTGCTGCTGTGGCGCAATAGTCGCCCTCCTGGCGGTTCAATGCCCCGCTCGCCGCAATTCTAAGCGCCAAGATGTTCCGGGCTGTGAGATCTTCGATCGCGCGGGCCGCCGCGCGGGACTGCTCATGCGCGAGCCGGAGTTGCTCCTCCTTCGCTTGATCAAGCGCGCTGCGCGCACCCCAGACCAAAAACAGGACTAGTGGCAGGACTGCAAGGGAGAAGATCAGGACGAGCTTGAAGGTCGTCGAGAATTTATGAAACCGATGGCGAACCATCAGACCACCGAGTGCTGCAAAGCGTTAAGAAAGTTTGTCCAGCAGGTTCCGCAGGTCGCTCGGGATTTCTTCGCGCAGAGCGTCATCATATGCGGAGCGAAGCGCCGAACCCAAATCCGTCGTCGGGGGCTTTTTGCGTGCACTGGCGGACTCCTGCCGGGCCGTCGGTCGTCCCCGAACCTTCGCCCTCTGCCCGTCCACCTTCTGGTTGCCACTCAACCTCTCGAACCCCCCAATTCCTGAGCTCCCGTCATATGCAAGCGCCCCGCCTTTGCAGCAGGGGCGCCGCGGTTTCTACAGAATTATCCCTACGCGTGGTCTAATTCGCCGTGAAACCAAATTGACGCTCCTTTGTTCCAGTCGATCATCACGGAGGGGCAACCAGTGTGTCGTCTGCGCACCGGCGGCTTGGCCGATACTTGCCATACGCGGGTGGTCCTCACACAAGGGGCACCCTAATCGAAGGAGCTTTCGCCTAATGTCGTTGGGACAGGAACTTGCGCCTCATTTGCCGTTTCTGCGCCGCTATGCCCGCGCGTTGACGGGCAGCCAGGCCCACGGCGACGCGTTCGTCCGCGCAACGCTGGAAGCGATCGTGGCCGCTCCGGACAGCTTTCCGCGCGATGTTGACCCCCGGCTCGGCCTCTACCGGACGTTCCATGCGATCTGGTCGACCGCGAATATCGAGGAGGGTGAGGAGCCCACGGACATCACCGGCAGCGCCGAAGGCATTGCTCGCGCTCGGCTGTCGCGGATTACTCCACTGTCGAGACAGGCGCTGCTGCTGACCTCGCTCGAGGGCTTCAGCGGGCGTGATGCCGGCTATCTGATCGATGCGAGCCCCGAAGATGTCGAAAACCTCGTCGCCGAGGCGCTCGAGGAGATCGAGCGGCAAACCCACGCCGAGGTGCTGATCATTGAAGATGAGCCGATCATCGCGATGGATCTGGAGAGCATTGTTCGCGATCTTGGTCACAATGTCACCGGAGTCGCGGTGACTCGGGACGAAGCAGTATCGCAGGCTCGCGCTCACCCGCCGGGCCTCGTGCTGGCGGACATCCAGTTGGCCGATGATTCCAGCGGAATTGACGCAGTGAAGGACATTCTTGCCGAATTTTCGGTGCCGGTGATCTTCATCACGGCATTCCCGGAGCGTCTGTTGACCGGAACCCGGCCCGAGCCGACCTTCCTGATCACCAAGCCGTTCCAGCGGTCGACCGTGAAAGCAGCGATCAGCCAGGCACTGTTCTTCGACGCGGCGACGGTTCCCGCCTGAGCGGTCGTTCCCAAGGCGGAACAGCGCGGAACCACGCGCGTTGGTTTGCCGGCTGATCTTAGCGGGTGAAGAAATTGATGGACGACGACCGGCAACACGTGAGCGAGACTGAAGCAAGGGCCGGAGTGACCCCGCACATGACCCGCTACGTGCTTGGCTTTGGCCTGCTCCTGGTGGTGGTGTTTTTCGTGATCATCTACCTGGTGGCTGGATAAGCTGCAGCCATTATATCGTTAGTTATTGACATCGATTAGGCGGGAGCGTCACCGTTCGCGCTGAAACAGATTGGATGGGGGCGTTGGCGGACCACAATCAGGATCATTCGCCCGGCGTGGACCGGGACATTCCGACTCCGCTGTCGGACTCCGACTTCAAGGAGCAACTGGCGCAGGTGATTCCCCACCTTCGCGCCTTCGGGCGGTCATTGTCCGGCAGCCGGGACCTGGCTGATGATCTGGTCCAGGAGACGCTGCTGAAGGCCTGGGCCGCCCGCAAGCGCTTCCAGGCCGGAACGAATATGCGCGCCTGGACCTTCATCATCTTGCGTAATCTATTTCTGAGTCAGATGCGCCGCGCCCGCTTCAAGGGCGAGTGGGATGAGATCACCGCCTCGAAGATGCTGTCTGCTCCGGCAAGCCAGGATCGGCACATCGAACTGGGCGACATGCAGCGAGCCCTGATGCAGCTTCCGCAGCCGCAGCGGGAGGCTTTGATTCTCGTTGGAGCCGGCGGATTCGCCTATGAGGAAGCTGCGGACATCTGCGGCTGCGCGGTCGGCACGATCAAGAGCCGGGTGGCGCGCGGTCGCGTAGCGCTCGAGTCTCTTCTCAGCGGCGGGAAGCTACCCTCACGGCGCCAGCACAAGACCCAGGCCGGGAAAACGCCTCTCCAGGAGATCATGGGTGAGGTCGATGATCTCAGCAATGATCATCAATGAGACGGAAGGCGTTTGGCTGAGGGTCAGTCAAGCTGCCGCAGCAAATCCTCAAAATCGCTGACGGCCTTGTCTGGCGCAGCCGCGGCGAAGGCCCGCCGCAAGGCAGCGGTGATCCCGGCATGAGCTGGCGGGACATCGATCCGGATCAAGCGCCGGTCACCGGTCCGTTCTTCAGCCGCCATGGTGCTAGCGCATCTCTGCATCGAAACCCTAACGAGCGGACGCTTGGAGCGGTTGCATCCAACCGTCTGATTCGCGAAGCTTTGTCGCATGCTAGCAACGGTTGATGCGAACCGCCGTGAGGTGGTCGAGCGCGCGGTCGCATGCGCGCCATTCCTTCGCGAGGCAGCCGCTGCTCTTCCCGAAATCGTCGACCGCTTCTGCAGCCACGGAGCCGATGCCGCGATCGATCTGGCGCTGAATGCCGGCCATTCGGAGGAGGTCGCCGTTGCCCTCCGGAAGCGGCGACGGGCTCTCGCCCTTGCAGTCGCACTCGGTGACTTGGCGGGCGAATTGTCGCTCGAACAGGTGACGGCCGCCCTGTCGAGCTTTGCCGATGCGGCGATTGATGCAGCGATAGCGCAGGCGCTGGCGGAGCGGGTTCCCGAAGCCGAAGCTCGCGGGGTTGCCGCGATCGCCCTGGGTAAGCTGGGCAGCCGGGAACTCAACTATTCGTCCGATGTCGACCTGATCCTTCTGTTTGACCCGACGACCATGCCCCGCCGGGAACGGGAGGATCCTGCGGAAGCCGCCGTCCGGGTCGGACAGCGGATCGTCGAGCTGCTGCAGCGCCGCACGGGCGAGGGCTACGTTCTTCGCGTCGACCTGCGGCTACGGCCGTCGCCGGAGGTCACTCCCATCGTGCTGCCCCTCAATGCCGCCATCGCTTATTATGAATCGCACGCGCTGGCGTGGGAGCGCGCAGCTTTCATCCGTGCGCGCGCCTGCGCTGGGGACATAACGCTTGGAACGCAATTCCTCGAGGCAGTGAGGCCATTTGTATGGCGGCGTGCGCTCGACTTTGGAGCGATTGGAGAAATCCGCGAGATCACTCACCGGATCCGCGATCATTATGCGCAAGGGCAGCAGTTCGGACCGGGGTTCGACTTGAAGCGCGGACGCGGCGGCATTCGAGAAGTGGAGTTCTTTGCGCAGGTCCATCAGCTGATCCATGGTGGCCGGGATCCGTCGCTACAGCGTCCCGCGACTCTGGACGCGCTTCAGGCCCTCGCTGCCGCCGGGCTGATCGACGCCGAGGATGCCACCGCTCTGGCGACAGCCTACCGCCTGCTGCGGACGACCGAGCATCGGGTGCAGATGATGGAAGACCAGCAGACTCACCGGTTACCTGGCGGTGAGGCGCTCGATCGGGTGGCCGAACTTGATGGGCTCTCCAGCGGGGCTGAGTTGCTTGATCGGCTGCGGCCGCACGTGGAGCAGGTCGGGTGGCTTTTCGACGGGTTCGCCTCGGATGAGCTTGATCGCTTGTCGAGCGACCCGGAACGGCTTCATCGAGAGGTCGCCGACCTCGGGTTCACCGATGTGGAGACGGTCGTCCGAAGGATCGGAGAGTGGCGTAGCGGCCGGGTTCGCGCGCTCCGGTCCCCGGCGGCATTGAGCGCATTCGAAGCAATGCTGCCAACGATGCTCAAAGCAATCGGGACTGGCCCCGATCCAGCCCACGCGCTCAACCGGTTCAGTGACCTCGTCGACCGGCTTTCGAGCGGAGTAAATCTTTTCCGGCTGATCGAAGCGCGCCCGGCGCTCGGCGAGCTGGTTGCGCTCATTCTGGCTCAGGCGCCTGCGCTTGCGGAGCAGCTCGCGCGCAGGACTGAGTTGCTCGATGGATTGATCGATGACTCGAGCTTCGAGCCGCCGCCGCCCGTGGCCGAGCTGATCAGCCTGTTCGCGGAAGCGGATGGCTCATCAGCCTATGATGCAACGCTTGATCGTGTGCGCCGGCTGGTCAACGAGCGGCGCTTTGCCTTGGGGGTGCAACTCGTCGCCCGGCGCAGCGATCCGCTCGCAGTGGGAGAAGGCTATGCGCGGGTCGCGGAGGCGGCGCTCGTCGCTCTCACGGACGCAGCCGTCGAGGAGTTCGCGCTCGGCCATGGCCGAATCGATCAGAGTGAGCTGGTGATTCTGGCGCTCGGGCGGCTCGGCGGAAGTTCGCTCACCCACGCCTCTGATCTCGACCTGATCTTCCTGTTCACCGGACCACTCGATGGTCAATCAGACGGACGCCGCTCGCTCGGCCCCACGGACTATTTCAATCGCCTCGGGGCGCGCGTGGTTGCGGCGCTGAGTGTTCCGACCGCCGCTGGCGCACTCTACGAAGTCGATACAAGGCTCCGCCCTCAGGGCAGGAAAGGACTGCTCGCAGTCTCGCTCGAAAGCTTCGCGGATTACCAGCGCAATCAGGCCTGGACGTGGGAGCATATGGCGCTGACGCGCGCTCGTCCGGTCTATGGTTCTTCGGCTGCCAGAGCGCAGCTCGACCAGCTCGTGGCGGAAATCCAGGCCACACCGCGCGAGCGTGCGACCGTTGTGTCCGACGTCCGTAACATGCGCGCGGAAGTGGCGCGACATAAGCCGCCGGCAGGTCCGCTCGACATCAAGCTTGGCCCGGGCGGGCTGGTCGATCTGGAGTTCGCGGTCCAGCTGCTCCAGCTGGCAACAGGCGGTCCGCATGAGCCTCGCCTGGATCGTGCCATCGCCGCCTTGATCGATGCGGGGCTGATGACCCCAGAGTGCGGCGAGGCAAACGCGCTTTTGACGCGGATGCTGGTGACCATGCGGCTTGTCGCGCCGGATGGCCTTGAGCCGAAGGCGGAGTCGCGTCCCTTGGTCGCCGCGGCCTGCGGTCACTCCAATTGGGACAGCCTGCTTGCAGCTCACGATTCTGCACGGCAGTGCATTGCCAATTTCTGGAAAGAGGTGAGTGAACAATGATCGGCGAAGGTGACAAGGCGCCCGCACTGACGGTGACCGCGAGCGACGGATCGACAATCCACTTGGCGAATCCCGGCGTTCCGCTCGTGCTGTATTTTTATCCCAAGGACGACACGTCGGGCTGCACCCGCGAAGCTCAGGACTTCACCGAATTGGCGGGAGAGTTCGCCAAGGCCGGAGCGCGCGTCGTCGGCCTTTCGCGCGATCCCATGAAGAAGCATGAGAAGTTCATCGAGAAATATGACCTCAAGGTGCCGCTGGCCTCGGATGAGGACGGCGCGGTTTCAGATGCGTTCGGCACCTGGATCGAGAAGTCGATGTATGGCCGCAAATATATGGGCATGGACCGCGCCACCTACGTCATCGCGCCCGATGGGCGGGTGGTGAAGGCCTGGCGCAAGGTCAAGGTGCCGGGCCATGCCGCGGAGGTGCTGGGGGCCGTCAAGCAGCTTTGAAGTTCCCCGGAACTGCCATTTGAAACACTGCCCACCACATGCTAGCGGCCCCGCAAAGCCGATCCTGAGGAGCCGTCCGTGGCCGAATTCACGCTTCCCAAGAACAGCAAGATCACCAGAGGGCGGGAGCATAAATCATCGTCCGGCGGAAAGCGGATCAAAAGCTTCAAGATTTACCGTTACGATCCGGAGAGCGGCGCCAACCCGCGCTACGATCGTTACGAGGTCGATCTCGATCAGTGCGGGCCGATGGTCCTGGATGCCCTTATCAAGATCAAGAATGAGGTCGATCCGACGCTGACCTTCCGCCGCTCCTGCCGCGAAGGCATTTGCGGCAGCTGCTCCATGAACATGGATGGACGCAACGGGCTCGCCTGCACGACCGCGATCGAGGATGTGAAGGGCGAAATCCGGATCACTCCGCTTCCGCACATGGATGTGATCAAGGACCTCGTGCCTGACTTCACCAACTTCTACGCGCAATATGCCTCGATCCAGCCGTGGCTGAAGACTGCCACCCCGGCGCCCTCGGGCGAGGAGCGGCTGCAGTCGCCGGACGACCGGGCAAAGCTGGACGGGCTTTACGAGTGCATTCTGTGCGCCTGCTGCTCGACCAGTTGCCCAAGCTATTGGTGGAATAGTGACCGCTTCCTCGGACCGGCGATCCTGCTTCAGGCCTATCGCTGGCTCGCGGACAGTCGTGACGAGATGACCGGTGAGCGGCTCGACCAGCTTGAAGATCCATTCCGGCTCTATCGCTGCCACACGATCATGAACTGCGCGAACGTTTGTCCGAAGGGCCTCAACCCGGCCAAGGCGATTGCCGAAACCAAGAAGCTGATCGCCGAGCGCGCAGCCTGATGGCGGGCATCCCCGCGGGCGATGTCGAGTTACCGGACGGGGCGGTTCCCGATCCTGATCACCCCGGGTGGTTCAGGGGAAGCAGAGAAAATATCGGCGGCGCCTTCAGCACGTCGCTTGGCAACTTTCTGTTCCGTCCCGACGGACCGGGTCGAGGAGTTTGCCGCATCTTCCCGTCGGCAGACCATCTCAACCCCGGCGGATCGGTGAATGGTGGCGCGGTGCTGGCCTTCATCGATTGGTCGCTGTTCGCCGGCGGGCTGTGCGCGGGGATGGGCCAGGGTCATTTCGTAACGCTCGATCTCCACAATCACTTCGTCGGCCGGGCTCGGGCAGGAATGCCGCTCGACGCGCAGGTCAACCTGATCAAGGAAACTTCAAGCCTGGTTTTCCTGCAAGGCCGCTGTGTTCAAGGCGAGACTGTGTGCTCAAGCTGGACCGGAACGCTGAAGCGGGTGAATGCCCGGTGAGCGACTTTCTGTATGAGCCGCACCCCGATCATCCGGGGTGGATGACATGGCAGCCGATTGCAGAGCGGGTGTTTCACCATGTGATCGGGTCGATTGCCGTGCGGCCGGAATCCGAGGGACTTGCGCGGGTCCGCTGGTGGCCGGCGGAGTCGCTCGGAAACCCGCGCGGCGGAGTCCATGGCGGAGCGATGCTTGGGTTCGTCGATGTGGCCCTGTTTGCTGGAGCGCGTGCTTGCGGGGTCGCCGAAGCGGGAAGCAGCGCGACGATCGATTGCTCATGTCAGTTCATGGCCCCGGCCAAGCTGGGCGAACCCCTTGACGCGCTCATCGAGCTGCTGCGTGAAACCAAGCGGATGGCCTTCCTGCGCGGAACTCTCGAACAAGGGGAGCGGGTAGCGGCCTTTTCAGCGGTGATCCGCAAAATCGGATCGCAATGACCGGTCCGGTCGGGCGTACCTACGCGCAGCTGATTGCGGCCGGTGAGCTGAAGCCTGATCGTGACCAAGAAAAGGCTGTTGCCGCTCTCGACCGGCTGGCGGCGGAACTTCGGCAACAACGGGGTGGATGGTGGAAGCGCCTGCTAAGGCGGCGCGATAATCATCCTGCGGGCGTCTATCTGTGGGGTGGGGTGGGCCGGGGCAAATCGATGCTCATGGACCTAGCATTCGACGAGATTCCGGTTGAGCCCAAGCGA
>CBFGZJ010000074.1:0-8247 GCA_965653215.1 uncultured Sphingomonas sp.
CTCAGCAGACACGAGCCGGGTTGGAGGGACCGGCTATTGCATGGGCGGAGGCATGGCCCTGCGCGCGGCGGCGACTTTTCCCGACAGGATTGCCGCGGCAGCAGCCTTTCACCCCGGCGGTCTCGTCACCGATGCCCCCGACAGTATTCACCGGCTGGTTCCGCAAATTCGAGCGAAGGTGCTGGTCGCGGGCGCTGACCAAGACCCTCACTTCGAGGAGAGCGACTGCGCCGCACTGGACCGGGCGCTGCGCGAGGGGGGTGTCGAAGGTCAGGTGACCATCTATCGCGGCGCTCTCCACGGCTTCGCGCCTCCCGATTGTCCAACTTACGATCAGGCCGCGTCCGAGCGGCACTGGAGCGAGTTGCTTGCCCTATTCGCGGAAACGCTCGGATGATGCGTCTGCCGACCTCGGTCGATCCGGAGAGCGACGGATACCGCGCCAACGCAGACCATAATCGAGCGCTGGTTCAGAAGCTGCGCGCCGATGTCGCCGAAGCGGCACGAGGCGGGCCGGAGGAGCACCGTGAACGGCACGTCGCGCGCGGCAAATTGCTCCCGCGCGACCGCGTCGAGCGGCTGCTCGATCCAGGTTCGCCCTTCCTCGAAATCGGTCAGCTCGCGGCGTGCGACATGTACGATGGCGAGGTTCCGGGTGCGGGCATCATCTGCGGCATCGGCCGCGTGTCCGGGCGGCAGGTGATGATCGTCTGCAACGATGCGACGGTTAAGGGCGGCACCTACTATCCCGTCACCGTCAAGAAACATCTTCGCGCGCAGGAGATTGCCGAGCAGAACCGGCTGCCCTGCATCTATCTGGTCGACAGCGGTGGCGCGAACCTGCCGCACCAGGCCGAGGTGTTCCCGGACCGCGACCATTTCGGCCGCATCTTCTTCAACCAGGCACAGATGAGCGCCAAAGGCATTGCCCAGATTGCCTGCGTCATGGGCAGCTGCACCGCGGGCGGAGCCTATGTCCCGGCGATGAGCGACGAGAGCGTCATCGTCCGCAACCAGGGCACAATCTTCCTTGGCGGTCCGCCGCTGGTAAAGGCGGCCACGGGCGAGGAGATCAGCGCCGAGGATCTCGGCGGCGGCGACCTTCATGCACGCAAGTCGGGGGTCGTGGACCATCTCGCCGAAAATGACGAGCATGCGCTGACCATCGTCCGCGACATCGTCTCGACGCTGCAGCCGGAGAGCGGGGCAGGGCTGGAGCTTAAGGAGCCGCGTCCCCCACTCTTTGAGGCCGAGGAACTGTACGGGATCATCTCCCAAGACGTGCGCGCACACTATGACGTGCACGAGGTGCTCGCCCGCATCGTCGATGGCTCGGAGTTCCACGAGTTCAAGCCACTCTACGGCTCCACGCTGGTGTGCGGCTTCGCCCACATCTGGGGCATGCCGGTCGCGATCCTCGCCAACAACGGCATATTGTTCAGCGAAAGCGCGCTCAAGGGTGCGCATTTCATCGAGCTTGCTTGCCAGCGCCGAACGCCTTTGCTGTTCCTGCAGAACATCGCCGGCTTCATGGTCGGCGGAAAATATGAGGCGGAGGGCATCGCCAAGCATGGCGCCAAGCTCGTCACGGCCGTCGCGACGGCGCAAGTGCCGAAGATCACCGTGCTGATCGGCGGCAGCTTCGGTGCGGGCAATTATGGCATGGCGGGGCGTGCCTATTCGCCGCGTTTCCTGTTCACCTGGCCCAACAGCCGCATCAGTGTCATGGGCGGCGAGCAGGCGGCGTCGGTCCTCGCTACCGTCCACCGCGACGCGGACAGTTGGACTGCGGACGAAGCCGAAGCCTTCAAGCAGCCGATCCGTCAGAAATATGAGGACGAGGGCAATCCGTGGCACGCCACCGCGCGGCTGTGGGACGACGGCATCATCGATCCAGCGCAGACGCGGGATGTGCTCGGCCTCGCGTTTGCGGCGACCCTCAATGCTCCCATTCCCGAGCGTCCGCAGTTCGGCCTGTTCAGGATGTGATGGTGAGGAAGGCCGCCTCCTCAGTCCTCCCCGAGAAAAGCTCGGGGAAGATTTCGTGAGTTCGCCGATGATTTCGTCCCTCCTCATCGCCAATCGCGGCGAGATTGCGTGCCGGGTGATCCGCACTGCCCGGTCGATGGGGATCAGGACGGTCGCGGTTTATTCGGATGCCGACGCCAAGGCGCTGCATGTCCGGATGGCGGACGAGGCGGTGCATATCGGCGCTTCCTCGGCGAGTGAATCCTACCTGCGCGGCGACAGGATCATTGAAGCGGCGAAGGCGAGCGGAGCGGAGGCGGTCCATCCCGGCTACGGCTTCCTCAGCGAGAATGCCGACTTCGCGCAGGCGGTGATCGACGCCGGGCTGGTCTGGGTCGGACCCAAGCCGGACAGCATCCGTGCGATGGGCCTCAAGGATGCGGCGAAGAAGCTGATGATTGAGGCGAGGGTGCCGGTGACTCCCGGCTATCTCGGTGAGGACCAGACCCCGGAACGCCTCAAGCAGGAGGCCCACACGATCGGCTATCCGGTGCTGATCAAGGCGGTTGCGGGCGGCGGCGGCAAGGGCATGCGCCGCGTCGACGAACCCGGCCAATTCGAAGCCGCGCTCGAAAGCGCCAAGCGCGAGGCGGCGAGCAGTTTCGGCAATGATCGCGTGCTGATCGAGAAGTACATCCTCTCGCCACGCCACATCGAGGTGCAGATATTCGGCGACAGCCACGGCAATGTCGTCCACCTGTTCGAGCGCGACTGTTCGCTCCAGCGCCGCCATCAGAAGGTGATCGAGGAGGCCCCCGCTCCGGGTATGGACGAGGCGACGCGCGCGGCGATCTGCTCGGCCGCGGTGGGCGCAGCGAAGGCGGTGAACTATGAGAACGCGGGCACGGTCGAGTTCATCGCCGATGCCAGCGAGGGCCTCCGCGCCGACCGCATCTGGTTCATGGAAATGAACACGCGGCTGCAGGTCGAGCATCCCGTGACGGAGGAGATTACCGGGCAGGACCTGGTCGAATGGCAGCTGCGCGTTGCTTCCGGAGAGCCGCTGCCGAAGCGGCAGGAGGAGCTATCGATCAACGGCCATGCGATCGAAGCGCGGCTCTATGCGGAAGACCCGGCGAAGGGGTTCCTGCCGAGTGTTGGAAGGCTTGACTATCTCTACCTTCCACAACCACCTCATTATCCGAATGTCCGCACCGAAACCGGATTTGAGGAAGACGATCAGATCTCGCCGTTCTACGATCCGATGATTGCAAAATTGATCGTTCATGCCGACGATCGAACGACAGCGCTCGATGCTCTGGCGGGCGCCTGTGATGGCGTAGCCTGTCATCCAGTCAGGACGAACGCCTGGTTTCTTGCCCGTCTTTGCGATGAGCCTTTATTCCGGGCCGGGTCGGTCACCACGGCCTATATTGGCGATCATCTGGCCGAGCTGACACAATCACCCAAGCCAAGTGATGAACTCCTCCAGGAGGTTGCCCAACATTTCATTTCGGCACGTTGGACGGACGATCTTGAATATCATCATAGAACTCGGCGCTTTGATCGCGGACTGTCCGGCTTTCGGCTCAACCAGTCCCCTTCTTTCAAGGTGACGGTGCAATCGGAAGGAAAAGCTGTTCCAATCGATTTCGACATCGCACTTTATGATGGGGGCACGAATTGGGAGCCGAGTGCGGGTTCGATCAAGGACGCCGACGAAATTACAATCTTTGAGAATGGAGCCTACTTCGAGTTCGCGCTCGCTACCCGTGGTAGTGCCAGCAGTCATTCCGTCTCGCACGGGGAGATTTCTGCACCAATGCCCGGCAGGGTGACTGCAGTCTACATTTCCCAAGACGAAACAGTTGTTGCGGGGCAACATTTGTTGACGCTTGAGGCCATGAAAATGGAGCATGCATTGATGGCGCCGTTCGACGGGACCGTCATCGCGCTCAACGTTGCGCCCGGCCAGCAGGTGCAGGCCGAAACCGTGCTGGCGCGCGTGAAGCCGAAGGAGGATTGATGGCTGGCAAGTGGTTCGACGAGTGGGCGATCGGCGATCGCATCGCCCATGAGTTGCGCCGAACGGTGACCGAAACCGACAATCTTCTGTTCACTGTGCTGACCCACAATCCGCAGCCGCTGCATCTCGATGCCGAGGCCGCCAGAGCGAGTGAGTTCGGCCAAATTCTCGTCAACGGCACCTTCACTTTTTCGTTGATGATCGGCCTCACGGTGGGCGACACGACGGCCGGTATGCTGATCGGGAATCTTGGTTATGACGAAGTGCGGATGCCCGCGCCGGTGTTCATCGGCGACACGTTGCGCGCCGAGAGCGAAGTGACGGCAGTGCGGGACAGCCGCTCGCGCTCCGATGCAGGGATCGTGACCTGGCGGCATCGCCTTCTCAACCAGCGCGACGAGACTGTGTGCGAGTGCCTGCGCTCCGCTCTGCTCAAGCGGCGGGTCGCATGAGGCTGCGGTCGCTGCTGTTCGTTCCGGGCGACCGTCCGGAACGCTTTCCCAAGGGGGTCGCGAGCGGGGCCGACGCGCTGATCCTCGATCTTGAGGATTCCGTCGCGCGCTCGCGGAAGGACTTCGCCCGAAACGCCGTCGCGGAGTGGCTCGGGGAGGAGCGCGAATGCCTGGTGTTCGTCCGGATTAATCCCCTGCAGACTGGTCTTGCTGAGGCTGATCTGGATGCGGTGCTTGGCGGGCATCCCGATGGGCTGGTGCTGCCCAAGGCGGAAGGCGCCGCGTCCGTGCGGCGCCTGTTGGAACTGACGGGCGGTAAAGCTCCGCCGATCCTCCCGATAGCCACTGAAACTCCGGCAGCCGTTTTCGAACTGGGAAGCTTCGCCTCTGTAGCCGGCCAACTGGCGGGCCTGACCTGGGGCGCGGAGGATTTGCCGGCGGCAGTCGGCGCGCTGACGGCCCGCGAGCCGGACGGCCGCTTCACGCCCCCTTATGAACTCGCGCGGTCGCTGACCCTGTTTGCCGCGCACGCCGCCGGAGTGCCGGCAATCGACACCGTCTTCCCGCGCATCGAGGCCCTGGATCAGCTTGGCGATTATGTTCAGCGGGCGCGGCGCGATGGGTTTACCGGCATGTTGGCGATCCACCCCAAGCAGGTCGGGGTCATGAACCGCGGGTTCACGCCAAGTCCGGAGGAGGTCGCCAGAGCGCGGGAGCTGATTGCCGCCTTCGCCGGACAACCCGGTGCCGGAGTACTCGAGATTGGGGGTCAGATGGTTGACCGGCCGCATCTGCTGCAAGCGGAGCGGATCATTGCTCTCGCTGGAGATGCGACCGGCTAGTTCGCCCGTCCCGCTACGAGTGCTTCCACGACGGTCGGATCGGCAAGCGTCGAGGTATCGCCGAAGCCGTCGGTGGACCCCTCGGCGACCTTGCGCAGAATCCGGCGCATGATCTTGCCCGAACGAGTCTTCGGCAGGGCCGGGGTGAACTGAATCCGCTCCGGCGACGCGAGCGCGCCGATCTGACGGCGCACTTCATTCTTCAGGTCGCCTTGAAGTTCGGGATTGCCCTCTTCGCCGGCATTGAGCGTGACGAATGCGTAGATCGCCTGGCCCTTGATATCGTGCGGGAAGCCGACCACCGCCGCCTCCGCGACCTTCGCGTGAGCGACCAGCGCGCTTTCAACCTCGGCAGTGCCGATGCGATGGCCAGAGACGTTGATCACGTCATCGACCCGGCCGGTGATCCAGTAATAGCCGTCCTCGTCACGGCGGCAGCCGTCACCGGTGAAATACAGACCTTTGTAGGTGCTGAAATAGGTCTCGAAGAAGCGGCGGTGGTCGCCCCAGACGGTCCGCATCTGGCCGGGCCAGGAGGATGACAGGCACAAATTACCGCTGGTGGCACCGTGCAGTTCTTTCCCCTCCGCATCAACCAGCAGTGGCTGGACACCAGGCAGCGGCCGGGTTGCGGAGCCGGGCTTCATGTCCGTCGCTCCGGGGATCGGAGAAATCAGGATCCCTCCCGTCTCGGTTTGCCACCAGGTGTCGATCACCGGCGAGCGGCCGTCTCCGACCACCCGCCAATACCATTCCCAAGCTTCCGGATTGATCGGTTCGCCGACCGTTCCAAGTAGCCGGATCGAAGCGCGGGAGTGCTTTTTGACCCACTGATCACCCTCTCGCATCAGCGCTCGGATGGCCGTTGGCGCGGTGTAGAAGATCGTCACGCCGAGCCGATCGCAAGTTTCCCAGAAGCGGCCGAAATCGGGATAGTTGGGAACGCCGTCGAACATGACGCTCGTCGCCCCATTGGCGAGCGGTCCATAGACGACATAGCTGTGACCGGTGATCCAGCCGATGTCGGCGGTGCACCAGAAGATATCGTCGTCCTTGGGATCGAAGGCCCAGTCGAAGGTGGTGGTGGCCCAGGTCAGATATCCGCCGGTGGTGTGCACAACGCCTTTCGGCTTCCCGGTCGAACCGGAAGTGTAGAGAATGAACAGAGGGTCTTCGGCGTTCATCCGCTCCGGCTCGCACTCGGTCGAAAGGTCCTCGCGGACGGCGGAATAGCTGATGTCCCGCCCTTCCTTCATCGACACGTCCGCACCGGTGCGAGTGACAATGATGACCGTCGGCACGTCGCGCTGCGCCAGAGCGGAGTCGACGTTGGCCTTGAGCGGAATGATCTTGCCCCCGCGAACGCCTTCATCGGCGGTGATCACGGCGCAGGCATCGCAGTCGGCGATCCGGCCCGCGAGGCTTTCCGGCGAGAAGCCGCCAAACACGACCGAGTGGATCGCGCCGATGCGCGTGCACGCCAGCATTGCCGCGGCCGCTTCGGGGATCATCGGCATGTAGATCATCACGCGGTCGCCGCGGCGAATGCCGCGCTGCTTCAGCAGGTTCGCGAACCGGCAGGTTTCCTCATGCAATTGCCGGTAGGTAAGCGAGCGGCCCGTGCCGGGTTCATCGGCCTCGAAGATCAGCGCCGTCCTGTCGCCGCGTTCGGCCAGGTGGCGGTCAAGGCAATTGACCGAGACGTTCAACTCGCCATCCGCATACCAGCGGATTCCGAAGTCCGCCTCATTGAACGACCAGTCCCCGGCTTGCGTCGGCTCACGGAACCAGTCGAGCCTCGCGGCCTGATCGAGCCAAAACCGATTAGGGTCAGCAGCAAAGGCGGCGTGGAGCGCTTCAAGTTCCTTGCGCCCGATGCGGGCGCGCTCGGCAAAATCGGCGGGAACGGGATGGATGGGCTCTGACATCGCGCCTCTATTCGTTACGACGACAGGAGACGCAACGGATTTTCGATCAATGCCTTCATTGCCGCCAGGTAGTTGGCGGCATCCCAGCCATCCACCACGCGATGGTCGCAGGACAGAGACAGGTTCATGCGCTTGCGGACCACGATCTCTCCGTCGGCGATCACCGGCTTTTCCTCGATCTTGTTGACGGCAATGATCGCCACCTCCGGAGCGTTGATCACCGGGGTTGAGGCGATTCCGCCCAGTGGACCGAGGCTTGAGATGGTCATGGTGGACCCGCTGAGATCCTCCCGCGACGCCTTGCCCGACCGAGCTGCCTCGGACAGTCGGGCGATCTCGTTCGCCAGCTCGGTCAGCGTGAGGGAGCCGGCGTCGCCAATGACCGGGACCATCAGTCCCGCATCGGTCTGGGTCGCCACTCCGGCGTGCATCGCGCCATGGCGGGTGATGGTCTGGTTTTCATCGTCATAGGTCGCGTTCAACATCGGCCATTGCTCTGCCGCGCGTGCCATTGCGGTAATCAGAAAGGGCAGGAGGGTGAGCTTGGGATCGCTCTCCGCCCGATCGCGATTGAGCATCGCCCGGGTTTCCTCGAGCGCGGTGACGTCGAATTCCTCGACAAGGGTGAAGTGCGGAATTCGTCGCTTCGATTCTGCCATTCGTTCAGCGATCCGGCGGCGCAGACCGGTGACCTTGATCGTCTCATCGCCATGCCCCTTCTCGGCGCGATGATTGATGCCGCCGCCATGGTACAAGAGATAGGCATCGAGATCGGAGTG
The DNA here is from genome assembly GCA_965653215.1 of uncultured Sphingomonas sp. GTDB lineage: Bacteria > Pseudomonadota > Alphaproteobacteria > Sphingomonadales > Sphingomonadaceae > Sphingomicrobium. The sequence goes on from CBFGZJ010000074.1 coordinate 7,996, forward strand.
GCGAATCCTCTCACCCGCGGCCTTTACCTGGCCGAGGTCGATCCCGAGTTCCCGGGCGCGCTTTCGGACCGCGGGAGAAGCTAGCGGTTTCTTCTCAGACCCGTTCGTGTCGAACGCAGTCGAGACGCGTTCTTCCAATTTCGCGGGCGGCTCCTCGACTCGGCGCCCGACCCGGCGGCCGAGCGCGCCGCGCTCGAGGCCCGGCAGCCGCACGGCAGGCTCGTCACCGCCGACGAGGTGGCCGACGCCGTC
>CBFGZJ010000075.1:0-8151 GCA_965653215.1 uncultured Sphingomonas sp.
GCGCGCCGGCATGATCGAGCCGGACCGGGTGCTCGACCTCCATGGCCACGATCTCGAACGTGCCTGGCAGGCAATCGACCAGACTTTGGAGTCGGCCATCGCCGCGGGCGAGCGGGTGATCCTGCTGGTCACCGGCCATGCCCGCGCTGGTGAGCCGCCGGTGCAGCGTGGCCGCATTCGTGCGGCGGTCCACGATTGGCTCCACGCTTCTCGTCACGCGAGCGCGATTGCCGCCATCCGCAACGCTCACGGCCGTCATGGCGGAAGCGGAAGTCTTTACATCATCCTCCGCCGGTCAAAGCACTGACCTAACACTTTTTTAAGCGCCTGCGTTTAATTCCCTTTCCGCGCGGTTCATTCCTGCGCTTCGGGCGGCGGGGATCGATGAATTCAGGATCAGCTCAGAAGATCAGCAATGCCCTGTTGTCGATGTGGGCGGGCGTGGCCTCGTTCATTTTCTCGCTGTTCGCGTTCCTGTACATCACGGAACTCGATGAGCAGGTGGTCGCCAGCCTGGTAGCGGGCCTGTTCTGCCTCATGGTCTGCTATATCTCAAGCGAACGGCCGAACAGTGAGTCCGCGCGCGCCATGGCCGCACTTCGCGACCGCCTGATGGCCGTTGAAGACGGCGATCTGATTTCCCCCGCGCCGGCGCTGGTCCAACGCACTCTGCCGAAACTTGCCGCCGCGGTAGACTCCCTGTTCACCGAGGTGCGCACCTCGATCGAGAACGCCCAGGCGCTCGCGATGTACGATCCGGTCACATCCCTTCCGAACCGGCTTCATTTCCGGTCCGAGGCGGACAAGCTGCTGAGGCGTACCACGGACGAGGAACAGTCGGCGATGCTGTTCGTGGACCTCGACCGCTTCAAGTCGGTCAACGACAGTCTCGGCCACGCGCGTGGTGACCAGCTACTGGTGATGGTCGCCAATCGCCTGCGCGTGGTCCTTACCGCGGAGCTGCGCGATAATGGCGGGTGGCGCGGCGGATCATCATCGCAGTTTCCGAGCCGTTCGAGATGAACGGGCACAGCATCGACATCGGCGCATCGATTGGGATCGCGATCGCGCCGCCTCATGGCAAATCGATCGAAGCGCTGATGCGCTCGGCCGACCTAGCGATGTACCAGGCAAAGAGCGGCGGCGGCGGGCAGCACGCCCTGTTCAGCGAGGCGCTGGCAGACGAGCATCGCGTCAGGGTCGAGACTGAACGGGCCCTGGGAGAGGCGCTCGAGCGCAACGAGTTCCTTCTGGCTCTGCAGCCGCAACTCAGCCTCCTGACCGGCCGGGTGACTGGTGCCGAAGCGCTGCTCCGCTGGAACCATCCCAGCGAAGGGCTGCGCGCTCCCAAGTCGTTCATCCCGATCGCCGAAAGAACGGGTCTGATCTATGACATCGGCGAGTGGGTCAGCGCCGAAGTCGCGGCACTGCTGGCGGCATCACCGGCCGACGGCGCATTGCCACGGCTCGCGTTCAACGTCAGCCCGCGCGAGCTCGACCGGCCGGATTATTTCCGCCGGCTTCGCCAGCTGTTTGACGAGCAACGCATCCCCCGTGCCCAAATCGAAATTGAATTCACCGAGAGCGCGGTCATGGAGTGCAGCGATGCCGTGCTGAACGAGATTACGCAGCTTCGTGCTGAAGGAATGTCGTTCGCGATCGATGATTTCGGCAATGGCTATTCGAACATCGCCCGGCTTCGGAAAATCCCGTTCGACCGCGTGAAGCTCGATCCGTTGCTAATCCAGGACATCGTCGAAAACGAGCAGGCGCGGGTCGTCGCTCAATCCGTCATCCAACTGATCAAAGGGGTCGGGTGCGAAGTGGTGGCCGAAGGCGTCGAGACGTTCGACCAGGCCGATATCCTCCGGGTCATGGGCTGCGACACGGTGCAGGGATTTGTCTTCGCCCAGCCAATGTTCGAGGATGAATTCCGCGCCTGGATCAGCAATGCCGAGCGTGGCGCGCTGCTCGCGCGATCACCCAATTTTCGCGCGCGCTCAGCTTAGACCGCGAGTGATAATGTCCTCGTAAATCCGTGAAAGCGCGTGAATGTCGCTGATCGACGCGCTTTCGTCGATCTTGTGCATCGTGGCATTGGGCAGCCCGAAATCGACCACCGGGCAAAGCTGAATCAGGAAGCGGCCGTCAGACGTCCCGCCGCCGGTCGACAAGTTCGGTGTGACGCCGGTTTCGCGCTCGATTGCGCCTACCACCAAGTCGTAAAGCTCTCCCTTGGGAGTGAGGAACGCCTCGCCAGAGATCTGAGCCGTCACCTCAACGCCCGGAGCGGCCGCCCTTGCGGTGCGCTCAACCCAATCGATCAGCTCCGCGCCCTTGTGGAGATTATTGAAGCGGATGTTGAAGCCGGCGGACGCGCCGCCCGGAATAATGTTGCCCGCTCCGGGCGGCGTGGCGATTGCGACGAATTCGAGGTTCGATGGCGGGAACGCGTCATTGCCATCGTCGAGATGAAGATCATCGAGGGCGCTGATGACCTTGGCGAGCTTCGGCACTGGATTGTCCGCGCGATGCGGGTAGGCGACATGGCCCTGAATGCCGGGCACTTCGATCCGAAAGTTGACCGAGCCCCGCCGCCCGATCTTGACCGTGTCGCCAAGCCGGCCCTCGGAGGTCGGCTCGCCGATCAGGATCATGTCGGGCGTGATGGAGCGCTCGCGCAGCCAATCGATGATGGCGACTGTTCCATGGGCAGCCGGCCCCTCCTCATCGCCAGTGATGAGCAGAGACAGGGTGCCGCTGCCCTGTTCGAAGCGGGACAGCGCAGCGACGAAGGCAGCGATCGCTCCCTTCATGTCGTTGGCACCACGGCCGTAGATTCGGCCATCTTCGATCCGTGCGACGAACGGATCGCCGGTCCAGCCGGGACCCGGCGGAACCACATCGAGGTGACCGGCAAATCCGACGTGGCGTCCGCCTTCGCCGCGGATCGCGACCAGATTTTCGACCGGGCCGAGTGGCGGCTCGCCGCGCGCGAAGCGGTGGACTTCAAACCCGAGGGGGAGAAGGGCCTGCTCCAGCACATCGAACACCGCTCCGGTCGCGGGCGTCACACTGGGGCAGCCGATCAGCTTGGCGGCGAGATCGATTGGGTCGATTGAACAGGTCATTTCGGCCGGTTAGCAATCGATGCGCCGCTTGGACAGGGGAGAGCCATATGCCCAAGATCGACCTTGAAGCGATCGAGCCGAGCAACAGGACCGGCTATCCGCCGCCCTTCGACGAGGCGGTGAGTGGCCGGTGGGTGCGCCGGCTTGCCCCAGGTTGCGCAGCGTTTGGCGGGATGTGTGCGCGAAGGCGACACCGTGGCCCGCCTGGGCGGCGATGAGTTTCTGGTGCTGCTGTCCGGGGAGGCTGTGCTGGTTGAAGACGAAGGGCGAACTCAGCTCCGGGCTGGCGACTGCGCCGCTTTCCCCAAGGGAACCAGGAACGGCCATCACCTCATCAATGAAAGCGACAGCGACTGCGTGTTCATCGTTGTCGGGGGCGGTCAGCGCACCGGCGGCGGCTATTCAGACATTGATATGCTGTTCACCGCAGACAGCCATTACATCCACAAGGATGGAACGGATTATGGCAGCAAGCGCGTGTGATTGACCGCTCAGGCCTGCTGCGCCTCATACTGCTCGATCACCCATGGTTCGTCCTGAGCCTTTTCGATCCACTCGCGAACGTCGGCATGCGACAGCACCGACCGCATATATTCTGCTGCGAACGGCGGGACCGGGACCCCGAAGGTGAGGAAGCGGGTGACGACCGGCGCATACATGATGTCGGCGGCGCACCATTCGCCGAACAGAAAATCGCCCGTGCCGCCAAACCGGGCGCGTGCCTGCGCCCATAGCAGCAGGATGCGGTCGATCTCTGAACGGACCTCTTCGGACAGATCACGCGGACCAAGGTGGCTGCGCACGTTCATCGGCAGGTCGCGGCGCAGATTGGCGAAGCTCGAATGCATCTCCGCGGCCATCGAGCGCGCCATTCCGCGGGCACTTGGCTCAGCCGGCCAGAAGCGGTCGCGCCCGACCTGATCGGCCAGGAACTCAACGATCGCCAAACTATCCCAGACCACGCAGTCCCCGTCCCACAGGATCGGGACCTTGCCGCTCGACGGAGCGAATTCATCCCCCTCACGGCGTTGCTGCCACTGCTCGTCGTAGAGCGGAACGACCAGTTCCTCGAAGTCGAGGCCGGACTGTTTGACCGCAAGCCAGCCCCGCATCGACCAGCTGGAATAGGCGCGATTGCCGATGATGAGCTTGAGCACGGAAGATTCCTACAGAGCGGCTTCGATGATTGCGCTACGCAACTCCGCGATGCCGGAAGTGGTTTCGCTGGAGGTGGCGAAGATGGTTGGGTGGGCCGCGGGATGAGTGCGCGCCTGCTCACTCGTCCTGGCGAGTACCGCCGCAAGCTCGGTTGGCTTGATCTTGTCACCCTTGGTGAGGACGAGATGATAGCTGACCGCCGCTTCGTCGAGCATGGCCATTACTTCCTCGTCGACGGGCTTGAGGCCGTGCCGGGAGTCGATCAGGACCAGCGCACGCTTCAGCACTGCACGCCCGCGCAGATAATCATTGACCAGGAACCGCCAGCGCTTGACCAAATCCTTTGGAGCCTCGGCGAACCCATAGCCGGGCATATCGACCAGGCGCAGAACCGGTGGGCGGCCAACGTCGAAGAAATTGAGCTCCTGCGTTCGGCCGGGGGTGTTCGACGTCCGCGCCAGCGACTTGCGGTTGGTGAGCGCGTTGAGCAGCGAGCTCTTGCCCACGTTCGACCGGCCGGCAAACGCAATTTCGGGAATGACCGGATCGGGCAGAAACTGCAGTCCTGGCGCGGACTTCAGAAAGTCGATCGGCCCGGAAAACAGCTTGCGGGCGCGCTCATCGGCGTCTGACGGGGCCGAGTTTCCCATTACTGCGCCGCGACCGCGGGCTCCGCCCGATCAATGTCGTAGCGGCGGTACAGCCACCATTGCTGGGCGATGGTCAGGGTGTTCGAGACGACCCAATAGAGCTGCAAGCCCGCCGCGAATGGGGCCATGACGAACATCATGATCCACGGCATGATCGAGAAGACCTGCTGCTGCATTGGGTCCATCGGCGCAGGATTCAGCTTGAACTGAAGGTACATGGTAATGCCGAGCAGGATCGGCAGCACGCCGATCGCGAGAAACCCCGGCGGCACGAAGTTCAACAGGCCGAACAGATTAACCGGTGTCATCGGGTCGGGAGCGGACAGATCCTTGATCCACAGCGCGAACGGCTGATGCCGCATTTCAACAGCGACCAGCAGCACCTTGTACAGCGCATAGAAGATCGGGATCTGGATCAGGATCGGAAGGCAACCCGCCATCGGGTTAATCTTCTCTTCCTGATAGAGCTTCAGCATTTCCTGCTGCAGGCGCGGCTTGTCGTCTTTGTACCGCTCTTGCAGCGCCTTCAGCTTCGGCTGCACCTTGCGCATCCCGGCCATCGACTTGAACTGTTTCTGGGCGATCGGGAACATCAGCAGCCGGACGATGAAGGTCAGCGCGATGATCGCCACGCCGAAGTTGCCGAGCGTCTTGAACAGCCAGTTCAACAGGTCGAAGATCGGCCGCATGAACCATTCGAACCAGCCCCAGTCGATCGACTTGGACAGCTTCGGAATGCCAGCGGTCTCATAGCGGTCGAGCCACGCCTTCTCCTTCGCCCCGGCAAACAAGCGCGTTTCGCTGGTCGAGATGGTGCCGGGCGCGATGATCGTCGGCGCGCGCGCATAGTCAGCCTGATAGCCGCCGCTCGGAGTCTTGCGGAAGCTAGCCGCGATCGGCTGATCGCCGGGAATCAGCGAGGTTAGCCAATATTTGTCGGTGAAGCCGAGCCAGCCGCCGGGCCCATCGAACTGCACGCCGCCGCGCTCCTCATCGAGCGTGTCCCAGTCAACGTCATAGTTCGCGATCCCATCGAGAAACGCCATCGGGCCGACATGCATCGTCCAGCCATCCGGATCTGGCGACTTTTGCGCGCGGCTAATCAGGCCGTAGGGGCGCACCAGCGCTGGCCCGGTCCCGGCATTGGCAACCCGCTGGCGAACCGTGAACAAATAGCCGTCGTCGATCGCGATCGTCAGCTCGAACCGCTGTCCAGTGGTATTCTGGGCGGTGAGCGTGACCGGCCGGCCAGGCGAAAGGTTGGGCGCACTCGCCGTCCACACCGTATTGGAGTCCGGAACCGCAATCCCTTCGCCGATCCAGCCGAAGCTGGCGAAATAAGCGCCAGGAGCACCCGACGGTGAAAGCAGGTGGATGGGCGGTGAGTTGCCGCCGATTCCTTCCGTGTGGCGGACGAGTACCAGATCATCGATCCGCGCGCCCTTGAGGTTGATCGAACCACGAATGCTTGGGGAGTCGATCACCACTCGCGGCGTCGAGGACAGGACGGCCTGGCGACTGCGCAGGGCGGTGGGTTCGTCGGCGGCAGGATCGGTCTGCGGCTGTGGCACCGGTCGGACCTTGCCATCATCCACGCGCTGCGTCTGCGGGCCAGCCGTGGGCAGCAGGCGGTCGCTAATCAGGCTCCAGCTGATCAGAACCAGTGCGCTCAGCACGATCGCGAGGACCATGTTGCGATTGTTATTCAAGCGTCAGATCCTCTTTTCACGGGACCGGGTCATAGCCCTGGCCGCCCCACGGATGGCAGCGAAGAATTCGTTTGAGAGCAATCCAGCTGCCCTGAAACGGCCCATAGCGCGTCCAAGCGGTGATCGCATAGGCGGAACAGCTTGGCTGGTATCGGCAACTGGGCGGCAGGATGCGCGACGGGCCCAGTTGCCACCCCCGTGCGACCAGGATCAGGATTCGGGCCATCATGAGGACGTTCTGCCGGCCCGGCCGCTCACTTGCGCACCTTTCGGAGCGCGCGGAGCAATTCGTCTCGCAGGAGACTGAAGTCGCGTTCTACCCCAGCCGCGCGTCCAATCAGCACATGGTCCGCGCCGGCGACCCCATGATCGGGCAGGATTTCGCGGGCGAGCGCTCGGAAGCGGCGCTTCATGCGATTGCGAACGACGGCCCCACCGATCTTCTTGGTAACCGTATAGCCAACTCGCACAAACGGCTGCTCGTCGTTGCGATCACGCACCAGGAGCACGAAGCCGGGCATGGCGGCGCGCCTGCCGGAGTTCGCTGCCAGAAAATCGGAGCGTTTGCGGAGAACCGCGAGCGGTTCTACGCGCTGAGCTTCTTGCGGCCGCGGGCGCGACGGGCGTTCAGCACCTTGCGGCCGCCGACCGTCGCCATACGGGCGCGGAACCCGTGCCGCCGCTTGCGGACCAGATTGCTCGGCTGGAAAGTGCGCTTCATCGCTCATGCCTTTAGATCGAAATGAAAAGGGCTGCCGCTGAGGGCAGCCTCGTTGCCGGGGCCGTTAGTCCGAAGAGGCGCCAAAGTCAATCAGCGCTCCGGCTCCCCAGGCATTTCGGGGGGATGCGCCGGCGGCCCGGGGATGACCGAGGCGATTGGCCCTTCTGCAACTTCATCCTCTGTCGGCGGACAGCCCATCTGCTCACGCTCCTTGCGGATCGCCTCGCGCCGCTGCGCGCTTCGGCGGCGGAGACCCCAATCTGTCCAGCGCCCGACCTTCGGCTGCTTGCGCTTGAGCCGCACATAATAGCGCTTGGCCCACATGCTGGTCTTGAGGACCATCGCAAGCCCAATCGCGAACACCAGAATGCCGCCCGGGCCAGGGATGACACCGGCCAGCGGGGAGAGGGCGATCAGCAACAGCCCAAGGCCAAAGATCGTCCATTCGACCACCGGATGGTCGAGGAAGGCATTCCATTGTTCCCGGTTGATCATGCGACGGGATGTGGTCGCGGCTTGCCTTGCCGACAAGGGCCGAGCCGCGCTAGCAGAGCGTTGCCGGGTTAGGGGGGCGAGTGCGCGTTGTGAGTTTGATCGTGGTGCGGCGCTGATGGTCGCAACTGTCGCTACCGTTGCCTATCTGGGCCTCGAAGCGCGCCCCGTCGAGGTGCAGGTTCAGCTGACCGCCGGGCTTCCCGCTTTCATCATCGTAGGCCTGCCGGACAAGGCGGTAGCGGAAAGCCGGGAGCGGGTCCGCTCGGCGCTGTCGAACGCGGCGTCGG
>CBFGZJ010000076.1:0-8077 GCA_965653215.1 uncultured Sphingomonas sp.
CATGAAACGCGAGTAGGAGAGGCCTTCGAGCCCGTCGATCATCTGCTCGGCTTCCTTGGTGCCAAGCGTCGTGGTGACGATCGCCTGGGTTTCGCCGCGGGTGAACAGCGACGAACCATGAGTGCGCGGCAGGAATCCGACCATCGACTCGATCGGGCGGACGGTCTTCGTGTCCCGGCCATCGATCCGGCGGCCCTCCTTGAGGATCGCGGTGCGGACGATGTCCGCTTCGAGGCTCTTGACCAGCTTCATCGCCACGAGCTGTTCCTGCGGATCAGACTCGGCGAAGGCTTCCTTGGCCTTCTCACGGGCGGCCTCGATGATGTCGCGGCGCTCGGCCTTGTTGGTCTTGCGGTAGGCAGAGTCGATATCGCTGCCGATCAGCTCCTTGAGCTTCGCCTTGATCGCGGATTTGTCGTCGCTGACGGCGAGTTCCCACGGATCCTTGGCCGCCTTTTCGGCGAGCGAGATGATCGCTTCGCAAACCTTGCGGCTCGCCTCGTGGCCGAACATGACGGCGCCGAGCATCTGCTCCTCCGAAAGCTCCTTGGCCTCCGACTCAACCATCATCACCGCACCGGGAGTTCCGGCGACGACGAGGTCGAGCGCACTTTCCTTCTGCTGTTCCGAGGACGGATTGAGCAGATACTCGCCATCCTTGAAGCCGACGCGGGCAGCGCCGATCGGGCCCATAAACGGAACACCGGAGATGGTCAGCGCGGCGGACGCGGCGATCAGCGCGACGATGTCCGGCTCGTTCACTCCGTCATAGGAGAGGACCTGAGCGATCACCAGGACTTCGTTGTAGAAGCCTTCCGGGAACAGGGGGCGGATCGGCCGGTCGATCAGGCGGCTGGTCAGCGTTTCCTTCTCGGTCGCTCCACGCTCGCGCTTGAAGAAGCCGCCCGGGATTCGTCCGGCGGCCGAGAATTTTTCCTGATAGTGGACGGTCAGCGGGAAGAAGTCCTGGCCCGGCTTGACCGACTTGGCGGCGGTGACGGCGCACAGCACCACGGTCTCGCCGAGCGTCGCGAGCACAGCGCCGTCGGCCTGGCGGGCAACGCGGCCCGTTTCGAGCTTGAGGGTCTGTCCGCCAAGCTCGATTTCTACAGTCTTAATATCAAACATGTGATTTCCTTCATCCCGGCGGCCGGATGCTCACCGGGGCAGCTGTCGCGGGCAATCCGGCCCGCTGCGGTTCGGGGCATTTCGTCAGGCCCCAGGAACGCCCCGCCGGATTGCGGGGGGTCCAAAAAGCAAAGGGCGCCGCGCGGGCGCCCTTTCATTATTTGCGAAGGCCGAGCTTCGAGATCAAATCGCTGTAGCGGCTTGCGTCCTCGCGCTTGAGATAATCTAGCAGCGAGCGGCGCTTGTTGACCAGCATCAGCAGCCCGCGCCGCGAATGGTTGTCCTTGGCGTGAACCTTGAAATGCTCGGTCAGCGTGTTGATGCGATGGGTGAGGATCGCGATCTGCACTTCTGGCGAACCGGTGTCATCGGACCCGCGGCCATGTTCCTTGATCAATTCCTGCTTACGCTCGGCAGTGATCGACATCGTCTAACTCCTATCTTCTCTAGATGTTGAACCCGCGCACGACCTTGCAGACGCCTGCCGAAATCTCGACCAGTGCCACGGGACGGTTAGCGTCAGTGGCAAGATAGAGACCCGGCTGCGCGGGGGTTCCGACCAGTTGCTGTCCATGTCGGAGCAGCTGCGCCTGGGCGGGAGTGACGGGGAGGGCCGGGATGTCGTCCAGCCCCGCTGCGAGCGGGAGTACCGCCCCATCAAGCTGCCGCGCCTTAGCGGCTTGCGCCAAAATGTCCAGCGATATCGCCTGGTCGAGCGAGAAGGGCCCCGCCCGTGTTCGACGAAGCATCGCGACATGGCCGACCGTCCCGAGGGCATGGGCAATGTCGCGGGCGAGACTGCGGATGTATGTGCCCTTCGATACGGTGGCGGAGAGCGTGCTTTCGCTTGTCTCGTCATTTCCGCGGAAGCGGGAACCCAGATTTGCTTCTTGGGCTGGATCCCCGCTTGCGCGGGGATGACGAATAGAGAGGGAGTGAATGGTCACCGCCCTCGCCTTCAGTTCTACCTCCTCACCGGCGCGAGCGCGCGCATAGGCTGGCTTTCCGCTGATCTTCAGCGCCGAATAGGCTGGCGGCACCTGCGTGATTTGACCAGTGAACTGTGGCAGCACCGCTTCGATCTGCGCTCGCGTTGGCCGAACGTCGCTTTCGGCGATGACTGCGCCCTCCAGATCCAGCGTGTCCGTCTCTGCACCGAAGGCAATGGTGAAGTCATACGCCTTCGTTGATTCCAGCATTCGGCCACACAGCTTGGTGGCTTCGCCGATCGCGATCGGAAGAACTCCACTCGCGAGGGGATCGAGGGTCCCGCCGTGCCCGACACGCATCTTCGGTACGCCAGCGTCCCGCAGCGCCCGCTTGACGGCGCTGACGACCGCGGTCGACCCGATCCCAATCGGCTTGTCGATGACCAACCAGCCATGGGGGGCAACACCACAATCGGTCATGCAGCGATGCTCGCGCGCGATAATGAGATGGTCATCGTGATTTTGAGAACTGGCAACGTCCGAAACTGTTGGATAAGAGCCGCCCAGCGCCGCTTCGGCGCCGGAGAAACCTGATGCGGATTGCAATGATCGGGACCGGCTATGTCGGCCTCGTTTCGGGTGCGTGCTTTGCCGATTTTGGCCACCATGTCACGTGTGTTGATAAGGATGAGACAAAGATCAGCAACTTGCGCAAAGGCAAGATGCCGATCTGGGAGCCCGGCCTCGAAGCATTGGTTCTCCATAACGCGAACGCCGGGCGGCTTTCGTTCACGACCGATCTGACGGAGGCACTGGAAGGTGCGGAGGCGGTGTTCATCGCCGTCGGAACTCCGGCGCGGCGCGGCGACGGTCACGCCGACCTCAGCTACGTCTATGCTGCTGCAAAGGAAATTGCAGAAACCCTTACTGGGCCCGCTGTCGTCGTGACCAAGTCGACCGTGCCGGTTGGGACCGGCGACGAGATCGAAAAAATCCTGACGGAGAATGGCGCTCCCGATGGGACTCTCGTCGCATCCAACCCCGAGTTTCTGCGCGAAGGATCGGCAATCCGCGACTTCAAGATTCCCGACCGGATCGTGATCGGCGCCGAAGACGAACGCGCGCAGCATATTATGAGCGAAGTGTACCGGCCGCTGTTTCTCAACAAGGCGCCGATCCTGTTTACTGGAAGGCGCACGGCCGAGCTGATCAAATATGCGGCGAACGCATTCCTCGCGACCAAGATCAGCTTCATCAATGAAGTCGCGGATTTGTGCGAAGCTGTTGGCGCGGACGTCCAGGAGGTGTCTCGCGGAATTGGCCTCGACAATCGGATCGGCGCGAAGTTTCTGCACGCGGGTCCGGGTTACGGCGGCAGCTGCTTCCCCAAGGATACGCTCGCGCTGCTTCAGACAGCGGAGGCGTTTGGATCGCCAATGCGGATCGTCTCTAGCGTTGTCGAGGTCAACGACCAGCGCAAATCGGCGCTGTGGACCCGCGTTCGCGATGCGCTGGGCGGAAGCGTCGAGGGCAAGCGTGTCGCGGTCCTGGGGCTAACCTTCAAGCCGAACACCGATGACATGCGCGATGCGCCGAGCCTGCCGCTGATCCGTTCGCTGCAAGAAGGCGGAGCCGCTGTCGCTGCATTCGATCCGGTCGGCCGGGAGCAAGCCGAGCCGCTGCTTTCGAACATTGAATTCGCGTCAGACAGCTATGCCGCGGTCAAGGGAGCAGACGCACTGGTGCTGGTCACGGAGTGGGACGAATTCCGTGCTCTCGACCTGCGCCGGATCGCCGAACTGATGCGTGGCCGGGCAGTGCTTGACCTACGCAACATCTATGAACCGGATGAGGTCGTAGAGGCCGGTCTGACCTACTTCGGGATAGGGAGGGGCACGTCCGCAAACGGGAGCGGAGCCACACCTCAATGAGGCAAGGGCGCTAAATGTCAGTTCTGGTCACCGGTGCTGCCGGGTTCATTGGCTTTCACACCGCGCGCGCGCTGCTGAAGCGCGGTGAAACAGTCGTCGGAATCGACAATCTGACGCCCTATTACGACGTTCGCCTGAAGCAGCGCAGAATCGCAGAACTCGAGCGCGACTATCCGGCCAGCTTTGCCTTTCTCGAACTGGATTTCGCCGACAATTTCGAGCTTCGGCGGGCGCTTGACCAGCGCGAGTTCGACCGGATCATCCATCTCGGTGCGCAGCCGGGAGTACGCTACAGCCTCGAAAACCCAGGCGCCTACATCCATTCGAACGTGGTTGGTCATACCAACATGCTGGAGATCGCACGCTCGCGATCAACGGCCCATTTCGTCTATGCTTCATCCTCATCGGTTTATGGCGGGAATGAGTCGCTTCCGTTCAGAGTTGAGGACCGCGCCGACCGGCCGGTTTCGCTCTATGCCGCGACCAAGCGAACCGATGAATTGATCAGCGAGAGCTATGCGCATCTCTTCCGCATTCCGATGACCGGCCTGCGCTTCTTCACGGTCTACGGTCCGTGGGGAAGGCCCGACATGGCGATGTGGATCTTCACCAAGGCTATCCTGGAAGGGACGCCCTTGATGCTGTTCAACGGTGGGGAGATGCGGCGCGACTTCACCTATATCGATGATGTCGTGGCGGGCATCCTGGCATGCCTCGATTCACCGCCGCAAGATGATCGCCAGGAAAAGCCGGGCGGGAGCTTTTCGCCGCACGCGGTCTACAACATCGGCAATCATCGTTCCGAAGAACTGGTCCGCGTTGTCGATCTGCTGGAGCAGGCCATCGGCCGCAAAGCGGAGGTGCAAATGGAAGCGATGCAGCCCGGCGACGTTCGCGACACCTACGCCGACATCAGTGCGATTCAACGCGATCATGGATTCGCGCCGCTTACCCGCATTGACGAGGGCATTCCCCGCTTCGTCGAGTGGTACAAGGCGTACCACGGCCTACGGTAGCCGCGTCCGAACTACACTCTCAGCCAATGGCTGAGGTCACGACCGGTAATGCGCGCGAGCCGATCGACATCATCCGAATATTTCTCGCGGATTTCGGTGCGTATAGCCGCGCTGAGGCGGACCGGCGGCGGCTCGGCCTCATTCCACTCGAGCAGACGCTTTCGTGCGGCGAGCAACAATCTGGTCGCCTTGGTCTCGCCCTTGGCCAGATTCTCGAGCCGCTCCACCCGTTGCCGATAGTGCGATCCGGCAAGCTTGGCGCGGACAGCAACGGGCGGGCGTTTTAGCAGCCGTTGAAGCCAACCGATTTTAAACCCTCTGCTGGAGCGTCGCGGCGTAAAATTCTTGCGCTTGTCGTGCGGGAGATCCAGGAACTGCAGGACGCTCGCGTAGGTCGCTGCGGGATCCGCCGCTAAGTCGTCATAGACCGAAATGAAGCAGCGTTCCCGACCGACGACATCGATGAACTGCTGCACATAGTCGCCCAGCCTGCCAACTTCGTCATAGCGCAGCCACCGCGGGTCGACGCAGCTCCGCGGAATCTTGCGGCCCTGCTTGCGGGCCTCGATCAACTTCCAGGCGCGGTCGAAGCTGCGCTCGGTTTCGTCACCTAGAAAGAGCAGCCGTTGATGCAGCGACGGCAGCATCTTCATCGGGTCGCGAACGCCGATGATGAACTTGGCCTCTGGCCACAGCCGAAGGATCGCGCGGATCTGCTCCGGAACGTAGAGGTAGGTAACCGATCCTTCCATCAGCAGCGATTGCGGCTTGTCGCAATGATTGAAATAGCGATCGAGATACTCTGCGCTGACTCGCTCGCGAAGCTCATCCTCGGGCAATTCGCTGAGGTCGAACTGAGCGAAATAATGCGGCTCTTTTACGCTCGAAAAGCAAACGCCCCGGTGCTTGCTCAGATAGCGGGCAAGAGCAGTCGTTCCAGTTCTTGGCGCCCCAACAATGCAGGCGAACCGCTGATCGAAATGGTCAATCATCAGTCTCTTCCAGTCTTGCCGGCGCATAAGGCGGCCGGATCATATCTTTCAGCAGATCGGCGATAAGGCGGATGCCAGTCTCTGCTTGAAAGGCCGAACGAACGCGGTGGTACCCTGCGGTTCCAAGCCGGTGTCGCTCTGCGGGGGAACTGATCAGCATGGACAGTGCCGCGCCCAATGCGGCCACATCTCCCGGCGGCACTAGAATGCCCGTCTCACCATCGGTGATCAGCTCAGGAATTGCCGAGAAGCTAGTGGAAAGGCACGGCAGAGCCTGACTCTGCGCCTCCATCAACACATTGGGCATGCCGTCGCGATCACCATCGCCGCCCTCCACTGAGGGCAACACGAAGAGATCGCTGGCGCGATAGGCGGCGATGACCGCCTGTTGCTCTTTCGAGCCATGCCACTCCAATCTGCCATCGAGACCGAGTGCTCGCGCCTGGTCTTTCAACGCGCCAAGCAGCTTCCCCTCACCGATGTGATGCCAGCGCCAGTGCAACTCCCGCGGGAGGCGCGCGAGAGCATGCAACAGCAGGTCAAAGCCCTTCTTCTCGACCGCGCGGCCGACGGACAGAATCCGCACCGGGTCACTCGGGTCGCTCCCGTCACGCGCCTCTCTTGCCGGAGCATCGCTGGGAAAGCGTGCGAGCATCAGGCCATGATAGACGAGATGAACCTTGCCCGGTTCGTCGGCGAGCTCATCCAGGTGCGCAGCCCCGTCGGTGGTGCAGGTTGTACACCAGCGCATTTGCGCCAGCTTGGCTCGCTTGTCCCACTCCGGCGCGGTCCAGATGTCGCGGGCATGCGCACTTCCGGCTAGGGGGAGTTCAAGCATCTCCGCAGCATAGCGAGCGACATTGGTCGCGGAATTCAGGAAATGAACGTAGATTCCGGAAATTCCGGCCGGGATTTCTGCTGCAAGGATCACGGCGCGGTAGAAGGCCCTGACCCGCCTGCGGCTATATCCCTGTGCGAGATCATGGCTGAGGAGTCCGCGCGCCGTCCGGTAGCCGGGAAGTCGCCGAACTTTCCGCCAGGCGCTGAGCAAGCGTAGCGGCTGAAGGAAGGGATCGCCCAGCTCCAGGATCGGCGCCTGTACTTGCGCGTGGATCCCGTGCTTGATGCGGTCCTTGGCACCGAATGTCACCAGCTGAAGACGAAGCCCCTCCTGCTCAAGGCCGACGAGCTCTTGCGCGACAAAGGTGGTCGACACTCGCGGCCAGCCTTGCACGACGACACATAGATCTGGTTGATCGTTCATCGAATGTCCTCGTCCGATCGGCACGTCGAGGCGAGGTCGCCCAGTACCGCCTGCGATCTGGCGGTGACCGTGTGACAATCTTCAAATGCTCTTCGGGCAGCTTGCCCCATCGAGCGACGCAGGTCGGGATCGTTCGACAGCGAACGAACCGCCGCTATGAACGCGCGGTGATCCCCAGGTGGAATTCGTACCGCGAAGTCCGCATCGCCGAGAATGTCACGAACGCCCGGCAAGTCGGAAACGATGATCGGCAGTCCCGCCGCCATATATTCCAGCAACTTGAGCGGTGATGTGATCGCCGCGCTCTCCACCCCGCTGGCGTTCATGACGCTCGCCTCATAGGGTGCGACCGCCACGTCGAACATCTCGTAAAGCTTGTTCAACTCGGCGTGCGGCACATAGCCGTGCAGCTTCAGGTTGGCGGGAAGGGGCGACGTGATCCAGCACAGATCCGATTCAGCAGCGCCGACCACGTGGAAGTCGATGTCGTCCAGTTCCCGCGCGGCCTCCATGACCGCCTCGATCCCCTTTCCCGGAAAGGGTCTGCTAACCAGGCCGACTTGAAGCCGGACGCGTTGCATGCGGCGCGGGCGAGCGCTCGTACCCAGTACGTCGGCTGCCGCGTTCGGAACGACCAGGATCGGCTTGCCGTCCAAAGCCTTGAACTGACGGCGATGCTCGTCCGCCAGGGTCGAGGTGACACACACCAGGTGAGAGAAATTTCTTTGCCTGAACAACCATTTCAGCACCCACCAGCGAGCCGTGAAGCGGGGCGGCATGGCATGCGCTTCATAGATCACCGGCTTGTTCGAACGTG
>CBFGZJ010000077.1:0-8037 GCA_965653215.1 uncultured Sphingomonas sp.
GAGCGTTTCAGCGCGGCGCAACGTCTTGATTTCCGGCGGTACCGGCTCGGGCAAGACGACAATGCTCAATGCGATGTCCGCCTTCATCGATAATCGCGAACGGATTGTGACCATCGAAGATTCGGCGGAATTGCAGCTTCAGCAGTCGCATGTCGCAAGGCTCGAAACGCGGCCGCCAAACATCGAGGGCAGGGGGGAGATTGCTCAGCGGGATCTCGTCAAGAACGCTCTCCGGATGCGTCCAGACCGGATCATTGTCGGCGAGGTTCGCGCCGGCGAGGCCTTTGATATGCTCCAGGCGATGAACACCGGTCACGACGGGTCGATGACCACGGTGCATGCCAACAGCCCGCGCGATGCCCTTTCCCGCGTCGAACAGATGATCGGCATGAGCGGGATCGATATCCCGGCACGGTCCGCCCGCGCCCAGATCGCGTCGGCGATCAACGTCGTGATCCAGCTAGCACGTCTCGCCGATGGGCGACGGCGGTTGATCAGCCTGTCGGAAATTACCGGCATGGAAGGTGATGTCATCACCATGCAGGAGATCTTCCGTTATCGCCAGACAGGCATGACGGCTGACGGCGCTGTCCAAGGGCGGTTTGAGGCGACCGGTATTCGACCGCGGTTTCTCGATCACATCATGTCTCACGGCGTTTCGCTTTCGCCGGAGCTGTTTCGGCCGGATGCGAGGTTCGAGGCATGAGCAGCAATTGGCTCAAGGCGTTGGCTCTCGTCTGCGTGTTCGCGGCGGCCATGCTCGCGGTCGAAGCAATTGTGAGCTGGATCATTAGCGCGAGAGGTGGAAGCAAGGCGCTCAACCTTCGCTTGAAGATGATCGGACGAGGCATGTCTCGGGGCGAGACCCTGAGTAAGCTGCGCCGCGACGTCAGCAGCATCTCGACTAGCCTTCCGGCGCCATTTGTCGCCCCCGCACAGGGGTTCGAGCGGATGCTGACCATGGCCGGGCTAACCATTCCGACAACCCAGCTGATGCTGATCCTGTTGCTCGCTCCGTTCGCTGTGCTGATATTCCTCGTGCTTATTCTCTCGGGCATCAGTGCAGGTATGACCATCGGCAGGATCGTGATGTTGCTGGTGATCGCGGGGATGATTGGCTGGGCGATCCCGCTGCTCTTCATTCAGGCCAAAGCCAATCGGCGCCGGAAAAAGATGCAGGACCAGTTTCCGGTGGCGCTCGATGTCTTCGTGCGCGGGTTGCGTGCGGGTCACCCGGTTGCGGCTGCCTTGGAATTGCTGACGGTCGAAATGCCTGACCCAATGGGCAGCGAGTTCGGCATGGTCGTTGATGAGGTCACTTATGGCGCAGATCTACGTGACGCGCTCGAGAGCATGGCACAGCGCTGGGACCTGGAAGACATCCGCATGTTCGTCGTCTGCTTGTCTGTTCAAAGCGAGACTGGCGGCAATCTGGCGGAAATTCTGGAGAACCTGTCGAAGGTGATCCGCGACCGCGCGTCGATGATGCTGAAGGTTCGAGCCTTATCGAGCGAAGGACGAATGACAGCAATCATGCTGACCGCGCTTCCGATCCTCGCATTCACACTGCTGTTCCTGTTCAGCCCTAGCTTCTACCTGGATGTTGCGGACGATCCTGCTTTCGTTCCCGGGTTCGCGATTCTGATCATCCTCTATCTGATCGGCTTCTTTACAATCCGCCGGATGGTGGACCTGAAGGTGTGACTCTATGACCCCGGTCGTTCTTGAAAATCCTGTCGCCCGCATGGTCCTGATGGCGGGTTTGTTTGTGGGGGTCGTGCTTGTCACTTACATGATCGCGACAGCGATGGCGGCCAGGCGCGCAACGCAGCAACGATTGACCGGTGACCCGCCGATAGCGGGACAAACCTATGGCGGGTCGCTGCGCGGGCAGCAAGCGGAGGGGACGTGGCTTCGGCTCGTTGAATCAATCGAACGGACAGGCCTGCCCTTGGTCGATACGCGCGACCATGCGCTTCGGAACAGGTTGATAGCGGCTGGTTACAGTGCTCCGCATGCCCCGCGCGTATACACCCTGATCCGCTTGATCATGGTCATTCTGCTTCCGGTGCTACTGCTCAGCTACTGGTGGATGATTGGAAGCCGGCCGAGTTTGGCTGGCTTGTACTTCGGCGTGGTCATCTCGGCAGCGCTCGGCCTGTACATTCCCAGCTTGTTTATCAGGGCGAAGGCTGATCGGCGACAACGAGAAATCGTCAATGGATTTCCCGATGCGCTGGATCTGATGCTCGTGTGCGTCGAAGCAGGTCTTGGTCTCGAAGCAGCATTTGACCGCGTCGGAATGGAAATGACTCGTTCTCACCCGCTGCTTTCTCAGCAGCTTGGGGCTGTCGTATTGGAACTGCGTGCCGGTCGAAGCCGCGAAGATGCATTGCGGCGCATGGCGGATCGTGCGGGCGTCGATGAAATCCGAGCCTTCTCGACCCTGCTCATTCAGTCGACTAAACTCGGCTCAAGTGTCGCTCAGACGCTGCGGACCTATGCTTCGGAAATGCGCGAGCGCCGGCGGATGCGGGCCGAAGAAAAGGCACATCGCTTGCCCGTCTTATTGTCCATTCCGCTTGTGGCATGCATGCTGCCTGTGATGATCGGCGTGCTCATGCTGCCTGCGGCCATCAGAACGATCCGGGCCGTGATGCCGGCATTGACGGGAGGCTGAGATGAACCGGGGGGTTGTCGGAGAGCGCTGCACTGCTGCCGTTATGTTGATTGCGCTTGCAGCTTGCAGTTCCACGGGCGGCGAGCTTGCGATCCGTCCGACGAAATCGGCATTAGCGCCTGGCGAACTGCCAGTGCCCTACCGTGTCGCTGAGGCGCGCGCCCATTTTCGCTTGGGCAATGTCGCGCTTGCACTGGAGGGCTTTCGCAAGGCCCTGCGCGAAAATCCGAACAGTGTTGACGCGCTGAATGGAATGGCCGCCTGTTACGACCGGATGGGACGTTTCGACCTGTCTCGTCAGCAGTATGAGCAAGCCCTCGCGATAGCTCCCGGCGATGCGCGGCTGTACGTCAATCTTGCGACTTCGCTTGATCTGCAAGGCCGCGTTGAAGAAGCGGCTGCCGTTCGTCGCGAAATCAAGCAGCGCTTCGCATCTGCGGCTGTCGACCCAGGTGCTTCCCCGGCATCTCCCCCCGCTCCCCCGCCAGCTTTTCCGGAAATGGCGATGACTCCTCCTTCGCTGGCCGAGCAATCGCTGCATGTGCCGGCCCCGCAAGTTGCCATCGCCATTCCAGATCTCGGCCGGACTGAGGTCCCAACTCCTTCAGACCCGCGGCCAGCAGACCAGGCGCGCCTCGTGCCTCCCGGATTTTCTGAAGCATCGAGCCAGCGGCCTGCCGACAGCAACTACGCCAGCGCGCGGCTTGAGCGTTTGTCGCTGGGCGAAGTGGCGCTCGTGACTGCAGCACGGCCGCTGTGGAAGGCGCGGGTCGTCGAGCGCACTGGTCGAAGCACAACCATTGCTTTCGCCAAGCAGCCGCAGCGGCCAAATCCCGCTCAGGCCGTTGTCCTGCTGAATGCCGCCAGGATTGAAGGCCTGGCTGCCCGGACCCGCAGCCAGCTGGCCGCTCAGGGTTGGCGTCGAGTTGCAATCGGCAATGCCAGTCGCGCCCAGCGCCAGAGCATGATCCTCTATCCGAGGGAGCGTCGGGTGCTGGCCGAGCGGCTGTCGCGCCAGTTCGGATTCGCCATGCGTCAGCAAGAGACGAGTCGCGGACAAATTGTTGTTCTGCTCGGCCGTGATGTTGCTACCGATGCCCGGCAAGCTGGCCGCCGCACGTGATTGAACTGCTGCTCGCTGCGGCAGCTGTTCAGGGAGCTGTAGCGTCTTCCTCGGTCAACGAGGCGGCTCATGCATTGGCTGCTGGCAGGGTGGAGCAGGCGCGGGCAATGATCGCCACGGCAGTCGGCCGAGGCGAGAAAGGTGCGGAAATAGACCGGCTGCTGGCCGACCTGGCGCTCGCCAGCGGGGACAATGCCCGCGCGCTTGCCGGCTACTCAGCGCTACTCGAACGAAACGCGAGTGAACCGATCCTTGCTGAGCTTGCCGGCTTGGCTGCATTGCGCCTGAATAAGGTCGAACAGGCCGTGATGCTGCTCGAACGCGCAGTGGCGTCGCCCGAGGCCAGCTGGCGAGCATGGAATCTGAGGGGTGTCGCAGCGGATCGTATGCATGATTGGGCAACTGCTGATGATGCTTACCTCCATGCGGCCGAACTAGCGCCCGGTCGCGCCGACGTTCTGAACAATCACGGCTGGTCGCAAATGTTACGTGGGCACTGGGTGGAAGCGATCACGTTGCTGGACCAAGCTGCCGCTTCTGATCCGAAGAACGCGCTGATTGCGCGTAATCGCGAGCTTGCCAGTTTTGCGGCTGCTGGCGGTTTGCCGCAGCGACAAATCGGGGAGAGCGCGCGAGAGTTTGCGGCTCGTCTGAATGATGCCGGAGTTATGGCAGCCCTCACAGGTGATCGCTCCCGGGCCGTCGCTGCTTTTTCGCAAGCGATCGACGCCAGGTCTGAATGGTTCGACCGCGCTGCCAACAATTTGAACAGCCTCGGGCGGTAAACAGAGCTGAGCCAACCGAAGAGCGGCAGTCGATCCAGTCGGACGTGGCGCTTGATAGGTCGTGCTTTGTTAATTAGACTCTAGTCCAGGTATGCACCGATAGCGGGTGTCAGTGAGTCTCTTTTCGTCAGCTCGAGTGGAGGGGTTATGACCAACGGCAGAAGTGGTTTGGTAACCGGAGCTGGCGGAGGTATCGGGCGTGCCGCCGCAATCGCGTTCGCCAAACAAGGCGCGAAGGTCACGCTTGCGGATCTTAGTGTCGAGGGAGTTGAGCAAACCGCAGCGATGATCCGCGGCTCGGGCGGGGAGGCATTCTGCCAACAGCTCGATGTTGCTGATGCGGCTGCGGTGGATGCCGCGGTGGACGCACATGTTGAGCGCCATGGAAGCATCGACTTCGCCTTCAACAATGCCGGCATCTCTTTGGAGGATCTCGGCACCGAGTGGGGTGACCTCGATCTTTTCGACCGGACGCAGGCGGTGAACACCCGCGGGGTCTTATTGTGCATGCGCGCCGAAATCCGGCACATGGTGCGCCAAGGATCGGGGGCGATTGTCAACACCGCCTCGATCGCAGGGATGTCGGGCGCGGGGGGCGCAGGCTATTGCGCTAGCAAACATGCAGTGGTGGGCCTGACTCGATCGGCGGCGTTGCGCTACGCGGCGCAGGGCATCCGGATCAATGCCGTCTGTCCTGGCGTGATCGAAACACCGATGACGGAGGGACTGCTGGCTGATCCGCAGACTGCGGCGATGCTGGCGCAGATGAGTCCGATCGGCCGGTTTGGAAAGCCTGAGGACATTGCCAATGCGGTGCTGTTCCTCTGTTCGGAGGCAGCAAGCTTCATCACCGGCCACCCGCTCGCGGTGGACGGCGGATATCTCGCCCGGTGAGCGACGGGACGCGGATAACCCGCAGGGAGATGGTCGGCGGCGCGGTCGCGTTGCCGCTGGCGGGTGCGGCGCTTGCCGCTGAGCGCAGCAGTGGCCAGGACTTGCTTAGAGATCATGACTTGCTGGGTCTCGCCGAGTTGGTCCGTCGCAAGCAGATCCGGCCATCGGAGCTGTTGGAAGCGGCGATCGCCCGGGCGGAAGCGCTCAACCCGCGGTTCAACTTTCTCGCCCAGAAGCATTACGGTTATGGCCGACAGGCAATTGTGCGCGGGTTGCCGAGTGGACCGTTCACTGGCGTTCCGTGGCTCCTGAAGGATCTGAACACCTATATGGCGGGCGAGGTCACCGGCAACGGCAGCCGGCTCTATCGAGACTTCCGGCCACGGGAGACATCGGAGTTGGTGCGCCGCCATGAGCGCGCGGGTCTGGTGATCTTCGGCAAGACCACCACTCCTGAATTCGGGCTCACCGGAACGACGGAATCCAAAGCCACCGGTGCCACTCGCAATCCGTGGAACCCGGAGTATATCGCCGGGGGCTCGTCGGGCGGCGCTGCGGCGGCAGTGGCGGCTGGGGTGATCCCCGCGGCGCACGCTACCGATGGCGGCGGCTCGATACGCATTCCGGCCTCCTGCTGCGGGCTGTTCGGCTTGAAGCCGAGCAGGGGAAGGGTGCCGATGGGGCCGCAGCGCACGGAAGGGTGGGGTGGGCTATCCGCTCATCATGCGGTGACTTGGACGGTGCGGGATAGCGCCGCGTTGCTCGACGCGACCCACGGTCCTGAGCCCGGATCGCGCTATGCTGCGCCGACTCCCGAGCGGCCCTATCTCGATGAAGTGACCCGCACGCCCGGACGCCTGCGGATCGCGCTAATGGTGACTCCGATCTCCGGGACTCCAGTTGACCCGGAGTGCGTTGCAGCAGCACGAAATGCAGGCAAGCTGTGCGAAAGCCTCGGCCATTTCGTCGAAGAGGCCGCGCCGAAGCTCGACGCTGGGGCTTTGGGAGAGGCAGCATTTGCGATCATGGGACCGTCGGTCGCGGCCGAGCTCGACGCGCGGAGCAGGACGATTGGAGTCCCGCTCAGCCTCGATGTCGTCGAACGCGCCACCCTGGAGTTCTATTACGCGACGGGCAAGAAATTGGCGGCTACCGATGTGGTGCGGGCCAATATCACGCTTCAGGAAGCGGCCGTCACGGTCGCCCGGTTCACGGAGCGCTATGACCTGATCCTGTCGCCCACATTGGCACAGCCACCGCTGAAGCTCGGGATGATCGACCTTTCGCCCGCCAATGTGCAGACATTTTTACGCAACGTAACGCCGTTCACGCCCTTCACTGGACTTTACAATCAAACAGGGCAGCCGAGCATGAGCGTTCCACTTGGCCAATCCAGCGCGGGACTTCCCATCGGTGTCATGTTCTCGGCCCGATATGGGGACGAGGCGACACTGTTCCGGCTTGCTGGCCAGCTCGAGGCTGCCGCTCCATGGGTGCGAAAAAAGCCCAATGTCGGTTAAGAAGGAAGCCGACGCTCACATCACGCTGAGCGCTCGGGTTGTAAGCTGATGGCCGCGACAGATATGAGCGCAGCGTGAAGCAGGTCCCCGTCTCCCGTCGAGAACAGAACAAGGTGCGCACTCGAGGTGCAATCCTCAAGGCGGCGCGAACGCAATTTTCCGAGACTGGCATTGCCGGGACGACGATGGATGAGATCGCGAACCTCGCTGACGTCTCGCGTGCCACGCTGTTCAACTATTTTCCAAGTAAGGCCGACATTGTTGCGGAGTTAGCGGCCCAGATGGACGATGCCGTCATTCCGCTGATCCGGCGCTACGCCAGTGAACCCGGTCCGCTCGTAAAAAAGGTCACCGGCGTTTTCTCCGATACGGGGCGTTACCTTGAAACCCACCGGGAAATCTTGCGCCACCTCGTCGGAATCTCGGAGCAGAGCTGGGGCGACCGCTCTGGCATTGCACGGATCGCGCGCCTCACTGACGCCTTCGTCGAATTGCTTGACCAAACCAATATGCGACCAGACGTCGACACGCGGGTTGCTGCAGAAGTGCTGGTGAGCATCTACATTGGCTTCATCCACAACTGGCGCATGAGCGAGCATTACCCACTCGAGCGGCGGCTCAGCATAGCAGCTCGGCTGGTAGCGGATGCTCTCGCGCCCAGCGACACCAACCGGCGCAAAAGAACCTTGCCGGGACCTTCGAAGTAGGATCGACCCACTTCCTAGACGGATACGTTCATGAGCCTTGCTGACGGGGTCAGCTTGTCTTCTGAACGCGCGGCTCAACACGCATCGTGACCACGTCCATCCGCTCAGAGCGTGTCAGCGCGAACATGATCGTGTCCGCCAATTCCTCGGCAAACAGCATTTCATGTTTGGCGATCGCCTCACGCTTCTCCTCCTCGCTGCATTCCCCGCATCGCTCGCCGCGCAGACCAGCGCGGGCTGCCTGCTCGCCGCGGTGCGCTCGGCGACGGTCGGCATGCCGGTGGTGGAGACCGCGGCGGCGCCGTTCCGGAGCGGTTCCTGGCTGTTC
>CBFGZJ010000078.1:0-8022 GCA_965653215.1 uncultured Sphingomonas sp.
CCACGCCAATGACGCGTTCAACCTCGCGTTCCTGCTTCCCAACATCTTCCGCCGGCTGTTCGCCGAGGGCGCCTTTTCAAGCGGCTTCGTGCCGCTGTTCAGCCGCCGCCTGGCCTCGGGCGGACACGCCGATGCTCAGGCCTTCTCGAACGAGATCCTCGCCGTGTTCATGCCGGCCCTGCTGGTCGTCACGGTCCTGTTCGAAATCTTCATGCCCGGGCTGATCGCATTGATCGCCTCGGAATATCGGCAGGTCCCCGGCAAGTTCGAGCTGGCGGTCGAGCTGACCCGGTGGACCTTCCCCTATCTGTTGTTCATCAGCCTCGTCGCGCTGCTCTCGGGCGTGCTCAACTCGCTGACGCGGTTCGCCGTCGCCGCCTTCGCACCGGCACTGCTGAACGTCGCGCTGATCATTGCCTTGCTTATCTCGCCTCCTGATAACATCGAGACGGTCAGGATCATGGCCTACGCGGTGTTGGCTGGCGGGATCGCGCAATTCGCGCTGTGCTGGGCGGCTGTTCGCCGGGCCGGGGTGAAGCTCCACTTCGGCCGGCCACGGCTCACCCCCGCAGTTCGCGAATTGGTTGTGCTGATCCTCCCAGCGACAGCAGCTGCGGGCGTCTACCAGATCAGCCAGTTGTTTTACGCCTATTTCTCCGCCCGCCTCGGCGAAGGCGCGCTGACCATGCTGAGCTATGCCGACCGGCTCAACCAGCTGCCCCTGTCGATCATCGGCACCGCCCTTGGAGTCGCCATTCTCCCGGCGATCAGCCAGGCGATTGCGCGCGATGCCGAAGCTGAGGCGGCTGACGTTCAGGCGCGCGCGTTTGACCTGTCGATGCTGCTGACACTGCCGGCGAGCATCGCGCTTGCAGTTGCGTCAGGCCCGATCATCGGCGCGCTCTACCAGGGCGGTGAGTATAGCATCGAGGCCGCGCGGATCACGGGCAACATTCTCGCGATCCTCGTCACCGGGCTGCCCGCCTACGTGCTGGTGAAGGTGCTCACTCCTGCCTTTTACGCCCGCAAGGACGTCAAGACCCCGGTGATGATCGCGATGGCAGTGCTTGTGCTCAGCATCGTCGCCAATTTCCTGCTGATCCCGGTGATGGGCATTTACAGCCTGGCGACCGTGACCTCCGCGGGTGCCTGGATCAACCTCATCCTGCTGTTCGTCCTCCTCTATGCCCGCCGCCAATTCCGGATGCCGTCATGGCTGGTCAGCCGGGTCGCTCGGCAACTGGTCGCGGCGGTTGCGATGGGCGGTGCGCTCTACGCCATTCGGTTCGCACTCGGCGATCTCTTCTTCGGCGGCGTCGGTGAGCGGGTGGTCGGCCTTGGGCTGCTGGTCGGCACCGGCGCCCTCGTCTACTTCGGCGTGGCGTTCCTGATCGGCGGCGTTGACCGGCAGGCGATCGCGAGCCTGCGCCGCAAGAGGTCCCCCGCCAATGCCGGCTGAGCCCAAACCGATGCGCGTCGTTTCCGGAATCCAGCCCACCGGCAGCCTTCACCTCGGCAATCTGCTCGGCGCGATCCTCCGCTGGGTGCGAATGCAGGACGAGGCCGAGTGCCTGTTCTTCCTCGCCGACCTTCATGCGATCACGGTCGAAATCGATCCGGCCGAGCTGCGCGCCAATGTGCGGGACATGGCGGCAGCGCTGATTGCAGCGGGCATCGATCCGAAGCGTTCGACCCTATTCGCGCAAAGCTCGGTTCCGGCTCATGCGGAGCTCGCCTGGGTGCTTCAGTGCAGCGCCCGCGTCGGCTGGCTCAACCGGATGACCCAGTTCAAGGAAAAGTCGGGCAAGAGCCGCGAAGGCGCCAGCGTCGGCCTTTACACCTATCCGGTGCTCCAGGCCGCCGATGTCCTGCTTTACCAAGCCACGCACGTCCCGGTTGGCGAGGATCAGAAGCAGCATATCGAGCTCGCGCGGGACATCGCGATCAAGTTCAACACCGACTATGAGACCAATCTGTTCGTTCCCCCCGAACCGTTCATCGGCAGCACCGCGGCACGGGTGATGTCGCTGCGGGATGGGACCGCGAAAATGTCGAAGTCCGATCCATCGGACATGAGCCGGATCAACCTCACCGACAGCGACGATCTGATCGCTCAGAAAATCCGCAAGGCGAAGACCGATCCCGAGCCCCTCCCCGAGCATCTACCTGGACTCGATGGACGCCCGGAAGCTCGGAATTTGGTGGCACTCTATGCCGCAGTGACTGACGAGACCAGCGAAGCCGTCCTTGGTCAGTTTGCCGGCCAGGGCTTCGGTGCGTTCAAGCCGGTGCTCGCCGATGCCTTGATCGCGCTGATCGCGCCAATCCGTAACCGCCTTGAGACTATGCGGTCCGACCCAGCGGCTATCGATGCGATCTTGCGGAATGGGGCGGATCGTGCACGCGCGCTCGGTACCCCGGTCCTCGCCACTGCTTATCAAGCGGTCGGCCTGACCCGCTAATATTTCGCTTCATCGACGGTTCAGCAGATTTCCGTTATATCTCTGCGGGTAATCGCGATCGCAGGTGAAATGTTCATGAGGAACATGATGAAACTGGCGACGGCCATGATGCTCGGAGCATCGGCGGTCGCCCTCAGCGGCTGCACGGGCTTCCCCGCGCGGGTCTCCCGCTACAACGCCATGCCGGCTGCGGCAGGGCAGAGCTTCTTTGTCGTTCCGGCGAACCCCGCCAACAGCGGCGGGCTGGAATTCACCCGGTATGGCTCGCTCGTCGCCAACGCCTTGGCCGCGCAGGGCTATGCACCGGCCGCCTCGGCGGATAGCGCGACGATGCTAGTTCGAGTCGACTATGGGGTGGATGAAGGAACGGCCGAGGTGCGGAGCTACCCGTCGACGATGGGCTATGGTTTCTACAGCCCCTACCGTCATTGGTATTATCCGCGCTACGGCTATTGGGGTGGCTATTCGCCCTTCTACTACGGGTGGAACGATCCGTTCTACGGCGGCTACGGGTCGGAAATCGACACTTACACCGTGTACAAGAGCTTCCTCGACGTCGACATCCGGCGGCGGGTCGACAATGCCGCGCTGTTCGAAGGCCATGCGCGGGCGCGGTCGGGGACGGACGATTTGACGAGGATCGTGCCCAATCTGGTCACCGCAATGTTCACCGGTTTTCCCGGGAACAATGGCGAGACGATCAAGATTACCGTGCCGCGGGTCAAAAAGAATACGGCGACGGCCAGCTATTGAACTCGGGCTCCGGACAGAAGGGCCCGCGGAAAATTTCGACGGGCCCTTTTTTGGTTCAGCCCTCGAGCTGGCGCATCAGCAGCCGGATGTCGGCGTCCAGCTCATGATCGCTGGCGCGCAGCTTTTCGATCTGGCGGACGGCGTGGATCACCGTGGTATGATCGCGACCACCGAAGCGCCGGCCGATGTCCGGCAAGGACTTGGGCGTCAGCTGCTTTGACAGATACATCGCCACCTGGCGCGGGCGAGCGACCTCGCGGGCGCGCCTCGCCGAGGTCATCTCCGCCTTGCGGATCCGGAAATGCTCGGCCACTTGGGTCTGGATTTCCTCGATCGTGATCCGCCGCTGATTGGCGCGAAGCACGTTGGCCAGCACCTCTTCCACAAACGGAAGGTCGATCGGACGGCCGGTCATCAGCGCATAGGCGACGATCCGGTTCAGCGCTCCTTCGAGCTCGCGGATACTGGAGGTCAGCCGGCGGGCAAGGAACTCGATCACCGGCAGCGGCATGTCGACGCCGGGAAGCGCATCGAGCTTGGCCTGGATGATGTTGAGCCGCAGCTCATAATCCGCTGCGTTGATATCTGCGACGAGGCCCCATGACAGGCGCGACAGGATTCGCGGAGCGATCCCGTCCAGATCCTGCGGCGCACGGTCCGAGGTGATCACCAGCCGCTTTCCGGCGGTGATGATCTCGTTCATCGTGTGGAAGAATTCCTCCTGCGTCGACTCCTTGCCGGCGATGAACTGAACATCGTCGATCATCAGCAGGTCGGCGGAGCGCA
The DNA here is from genome assembly GCA_965653215.1 of uncultured Sphingomonas sp. Classification (GTDB taxonomy): domain Bacteria; phylum Pseudomonadota; class Alphaproteobacteria; order Sphingomonadales; family Sphingomonadaceae; genus Sphingomicrobium. The sequence goes on from CBFGZJ010000078.1 coordinate 4,002, forward strand.
GGCGGCTCTTGAATCCGATCGTGTCATTTTCGCGAATCGCGCGAACAAACTCGAGCATGAACTTCTCGGCCGACATCGAAACGATGCGCGCGCCGGGGTGATGGCTGCGGAACTTGTGGCCGATGGCGTGAAGCAAGTGAGTCTTGCCGCGACCGGTGCCGCCATGAATGAACAGCGGGTTGAAGGTCACCGTCTCGGCAGTGGCGAGGGTGCGCGCGGCGGTCGCGGCCACTTCGTTCGCCTGGCCGATGACGAAGGTCTCGAATCGATAACGCGGATCGAACGACGGTCCCTCGACGTCGGGCTCTACGGCCGTGGCCGGCTCCTCCTCGAGAATCAGCAGCGGTGTCGGGCGCGGCGCGTCGACAGCGGCGACAATCCGCACTTCGCGAACCAGCGGCAGCGTGAACTTCCAGGCGAGGTTCAGCCGCTCACCGAAGTGCGAGCGGACCCAGTCGGCCATGAACTGGCTGGGCATCGCAAGGTCGAGCGTGCCGCTTTCCGGGTCGAACGCGCCCAGCTCCGCGGGCTTGATCCAGCCGTCAAACGTGCGCGCGCCCAGATCGCGTCTGAGACCGCTTCGCACCGACTCCCAAGCTGCAGCGAGTGGTGCTGCAATCCCTTCGCTAGTCACGTCCATTCGCGCTGCGCTCATCCCCGACATCACACCCCCAGTGCCCCATCGCTACGGTCGCAAGTATCCTCTCCCCGAAGTGCAATCACCCGGCGGCAAAAGGACCTGACTACCTGTGCGTCCGGCGCGGATTCGCGCCGGAAAGAGATTTTTGGAACTGCTCGCGTTAGCTTTCAAGCAGGCATTTTTGATCCGGCTCAAATAAACTGGCTTGACAGCGGAAAGCCTTACTTTTTCGCAGAAATGGCTTAAATCAGCCATTTCCTACATTAAACTTTCGTTACACTTTTGCGAATCGCGGAAAACAAAAGGTTTTTTGCCGACGCATACGGAAACGGGCCGTCGGCTAACGCCAACAGCCCGTCTCATTACCGGACGATGACAGCGATTAGTGAATCAGGCGAGGCCCGCGACGCTCTTGGTCAGACGGGAAAACTTCCGCGACGCCGTGTTCTTGTGAATCACGCCGCGAGCGACTCCGCGAGCCATCTCGGGCTGAGCCGCACGCAGAGCCGTCAACGCCTCTTCCTTGTTGCCCTGGGACACCGCCGACTCGACCGCCTTGATGAAGGTCCGGATCCGGCTGACCCGCGTGCCGTTGATTGCCGCACGACGATCGTTGCGGCGAATGCGCTTCTTGGCTTGTGGCGTGTTCGCCATCGAAAAGATCCTCAAGCTGAATCAATGAAAAAGCGGCGCGCACCACGGCGGGCGGCACCGGCACAGCGCTCCCCTAGCTTCAGCCGCCCCGCCGGTCAACCACCGCGGCGCTGACATTGCTGGCAGTAAAACGTCGATCGCCCGCCCTGAACGATCCGCTTCACCGGCTTGCCGCAACCGCACGGCTGCCCCTCCCGATCGTAGACAAGGAAGTTGTGGGCGAAATAGCCAAGCTCGCCATTCGGATGGGCGAAGTCCTTGAGGCTCGACCCGCCAGCCTCAATCGACTGAACAAGCACTGCCTTGATCGCAGCGGCCAGCCGCTCGCATGCCTTGCGAGTGACCCTGCCACCGGGCGTCAGCGGGTGAATTCCAGCCCGATAAAGCGCCTCACACACATAAATATTGCCGAGCCCCGCGACGACCCGCTGATCGAGCAGCAGCAGCTTGACCGCCGCCGTCCTGCCCTTCAGCGCCTCGCACAAGGTGCGGCCCTCGAGCGCGTCACTGAGCGGCTCGGGCCCGAGGCTGCGAAACGCCGGCCAATCGTCAAGGTCATTGGTGGGCACCAGGTCGAGCGAGCCGAACCGGCGCGGATCGTTGAGCGCCAATGTCCGTCCCTCGTCGGTGCGGATCAGCAGATGATCATGCTTGCCGATCTCGGCCGGGTCGATTCGCCAGCTCCCCGACATTCCGAGGTGAAAGACCAACGTGTCGCCGCGGTCGGTGCCGATCAGACCATATTTGGCCCGCCGGCCGAGAGAGATCAACCGCGCGCCGGTCAACCGCTGCCCAAGGTCCTTGGGAATGGCCCGCCGCAGGTCGGCGCGGCGCGGCTCCACCCCTTCCAGCCGCCGGCCCTCGAGAACGGCGGCCAGCCCGCGCACGGTTGTCTCGACTTCAGGAAGCTCTGGCATCGCCGGTGTCTTACTGTGTTCCGGTGCCCTCGCAATGCTCCCGCGACCCGGCTAGATCGCGGAACATGAACCATGTGAATTTCGGCGATGAGCTCGTGACTCCGGAGGAAAAGACCCGCCGCGTCGGGAGCGTCTTCTCATCGGTCGCTCGCCGCTATGACCTAATGAACGACCTCATGTCCGGTGGGCTTCACCGGATCTGGAAGGACCAGTTCGTCAGCCGCGTTCGACCGCGCCCCGGTGAAGCGATCCTCGACATGGCCGGAGGAACTGGCGACATTGCGTTCCGGCTGGCGCGTCGAGGCGCTCAGGTCATGGTCAGCGACATCAACCCCGACATGCTTGACGTCGGGATGGAGCGAGCGAAGAGTCGCAATATCGACGGACTCACCTGGCAGGTCGAGAACGCCGAATCGCTGACCTTCGCCGACAACAGCTTCGACGCATATACCATTGCCTTCGGCATCCGGAACGTCACCGACATTCCTGCGGCGCTGCGTGAAGCATATCGGGTCTTACTCCGCGGCGGGCGCTTCTACTGCCTCGAATTCTCGACCAGCGAGTGGCCGGGGTTTGGCGACCTGTACGAACTCTATGCCAGCCGCGTGATTCCGCGCATCGGCAAGGCGGTCGCCGGCGATGAGGACAGCTACCGCTACCTTGTTGAATCGATCCGCCGCTTCCCGCGTCCCGAAGCGTTCCGGCAGATGATCGCCGGCGCCGGGTTTGCCCGCACGCGCGCCGAACCGATCCTCGGCGGCCTGATCGCAATCCATAGCGGCTGGAAGACGTGATGCGCGAAGCGGCATCGCGCCCCGGCGCAGGCCGGGGTCCAGTCTTGGCAGACTGCCTGGGCCCCGGCCTGCGCCGGGGAACAGTCAATTGACCATCGCTCCCGTCCATCTGTGGCGTTTGCTGGGGTGGGGCCGAACCCTGGCGCGGCATGGCGCGCTTCGTGGGATCGAACGGGACCCGATGACCCCGCCGCTGGTCCGGCGGCTATGCAGGCTGGCGCGCTTTGGCGCGCGTGTCCCCGAAGTGCCGAACTATGCCGCGGCATTCCAGGCGATCGGCCCCGCGGCGATCAAGCTTGGCCAGGCACTGGCGACCCGGCCAGACCTCGTCGGTGAAGCGGCCGCGCTTGACCTTCTCCAGCTGCAGGACTCACTCCCGCCGGAGCCGTTCCACAAGATCAGGGCGGCGATCGAGGACGCATTCGCCGCTCCGATCGAACAGCTGTTCGAGTCGATCGACCCGGAGCCGGTTGGCGCCGCATCGATCGCGCAAGTCCATCGCGGCATCACCGGTGACGGCCAGGTGGTCGCGATCAAGGTGCTCCGGCCGGGGATCGAAGACGAATTCGCCAAGGCCCTCGAGACTTACGAGTGGGCGGCCGCTCATGTGGAGACGCTTGGCGGCGACGAAGCGGTGCGCCTTCGCCCCCGGCTCGTCGTGGCCCATTTTCGGCAGTGGGTCCGGCGGGAGCTCGACCTGACGCGTGAGGCGGCATCGGCCTCGGAGCTGCGCGAGAATATGGTCGCTGAACCGGCGTTCCATGTGCCGGAAATCGACTGGCGGCGGACTGCGCGGCGGGTGCTCACGCTCGAATGGCTGGACGGGATCAAGGTCAGCGACCGCGAGGCGCTAATCGCCGCCGGCCATGACCTGAAAAGTCTCGCGGCGAATCTGGTGCGCGCTTTCCTGCGACAGGCGGTGGTCGATGGCTATTTCCATGCCGATCTCCACCAGGGCAATCTGTTCGCCCTGCCAGATGGCCGGATCGCTGCGATCGATTTCGGCATCATGGGCC
>CBFGZJ010000079.1:0-7929 GCA_965653215.1 uncultured Sphingomonas sp.
ACCAGGCTGACGACCGGCAGTCCGAACCGGTCGGCCAGCTGCATCAGGCGGATCGCCTTGCGATAGCCCTCCGGCTTGGCCATTCCGAAATTATGCTTGAGCCGCTCAGCGGTGCTGTCGCCCTTTTCATGTCCGATCAGCATCACTCGCCGCCCCTCGATGCGGGCGAGCCCACCAATGATGGCGGGATCGTCGGCATAGCCGCGGTCGCCGGCAAGCGGCAGGAAGTCCTCGGTCATGCCGGCCACATAATTCTTGAAATGCGGTCGCTCGGGATGGCGGGCGACTTGCGCCTTCTGCCAGGGCGTGAGCTTGGCGTAGGTTTCGCGGAGCAGCTTCTGACTTTTGGCTTCAAGCCGCGAAATCTCGGACTCGATGTCGATCGCTCCGTTCGACGCGGTCTTGCGAAGCTCCGTGACCCTGGTCTGGAGCTCGGCGAGGGGCTTTTCGAAATCGAGGAAGGTCAGCATCGGCGGGTCCGGGGCAGTAAGGCGGCCACGGCTGCGCGTCAACGCGCCGCGTCCGCCAGCGGATGGCGGGCGTTCACCAGTTCGATCAGGCGGGCGCTGTCGACATGGGTATAGATCTGGGTGGTCGCAATGTCCGCGTGGCCCAGCAGCGCTTGGAGCGCGCGCAAATCGGCGCCGCCGGCAAGAAGGTGTGTTGCAAAGGCGTGCCGGAGCACGTGCGGACTCACCCGGTCTGGCGCGATGCCCACCCGCCCGGCCAGCTGCCGAACGATCTGGAACAGCCGCACGCGGCTGAGGTGCGACTTGCCTCCTGGAAACAACCAGTGGGACGCTGGCGGTACATGCTGGCTCCAGCGGCCGACCGCTGCCGCAGCACGATCGGAAATTGGCACCAGTCGCTCCTTGTCTCCTTTGCCGCGCAGAATCAGGAAGGGCTGGTTTTTCCGCAGCGCATTACGTGGCAACGACACCAGCTCGGTGGCGCGCATGCCCGACCCGTAGAGCAGTTCAAGCAAGGCCAGATCACGCAGCGCCATCGGCGAGTCACTTGAAGCGCGGTCCTCCGCATCGGCGAACATTGCATCCACCTCCTGCGGGTCAAGCACGCGCGGCAGCGGCCTCGTCAGCGACGGGCGGGGAAGCCCCGGAGACGGATCATCGATCCGAAGTCCATCCTCAACCAGGAACGCATAGAATCGCCGCAGCGCAGCGGACTTGCGAGCAACCGTCGACGGCCGAAGCGCGGACCAATGCCGGCCAAGCTGAGCGAGCGATTCGCTGGTCGCTTCTGCTAGCGAACCGTCAATCAGGGCGGCGCTTCCCTCCAGGTCGGTGCGATACGCCAGCAGGGTGTTGCGAGCAGCTCCCGCCTCGGCGGCGAGCATGTCGAGGAAGCGATCGATCAGCGCCCGGTCATCGGCGTTCACGTCCGCGCGAGAGCCTCCGCTGCAATCATCCGCGCCATATATTCCTGTCCGGTCAGCCGCAGCCCGAGAATGGCGTGCAGAAGATAGGACGGCTTCAGCGTTGCGAAGCTCTCCGCTTGCAGCCCGGTCGCTGCCAGGATCATGACCGTGCCGCCCTGTCCCCGCTGCGTGGCTCCGTCGATCAGCCGCGTCCAATGGGTCGGCTGATCAAGGACGACATCGGCGCGTTCCGCCAGGCGAGCCGCGGTGTCCGAATCAATTCGTCCCAGCCCGAACAGGCCGGCCAACAGCAACGCGCTCCGCTGTTTGCCCTCGGACGAGTCGCGCTGAACGAAATTGGTCAGCCGCGCCGTGTCCACCCGGACGCCAGAAGCGCCAAGTGCGAGCATCGCCCAGCTGCGGTCAGCGGAGACCGGGTCCATCTCGCGGACGGCGGCAGCCCACCTGCGTGCGGGTTGATCAAGACCAGCAGCGAGCATCGAGGCGATCAGCTCAGGCGCATCGTCGGCAAGATCGGCGCTCGGCTGAATCCGTGCAGCGGCAGCCGCGAGCATCGCTCTTGCACCCTGCTTCTCGATCTCATTCTTCCGCAGGGACCACAGGTGGCGCATGGCGCCCATCCGGCTTTCGACGTCGCGTCCCGCGAACGCGATCCGCAACCGCCACGCATCGGAGCCACCCAGCTCATCAGGCTCGGTCGCGTCATAGATCGCGGCGTAAAGATCGACCATCGCCGTGGAGGAGAGCACCCCGAGTCCGGCTGCGGTCCAGGCATAGGGCAGCCGCTGCTCGGCCGACAGCAGCGGCGATCGCGCCTGCCAGGCCCTGAGGCGCAAGGGGGCGGGCGACATCAGCCGCTCGGGCGGTACGACCCCAGTGGCGTTGGCAAGTCCGAAGCGCCAGGCCGTCAATCGATCGACCGGCTCCCACTCGATGGAGACAGCCCTTCTAGTGTCGCCGCCCGCACCCACCACCTTCTCCGCAACCGCCAGATCGGCTCCGCTGACCCGTCCGCGGCGGCGGACCGAGTCGATCAGCACCGACGCGCGCTCGGGCTCCCCGGATAGCGAGGCGCACATCGCCTCGGTCATGGGAGCGATCGTCGGCTCATCCTGCTCGATCCCGGCTCTCAGCGGGCACAAGGCGGACGGATCGGCCGTCGCCAAACCAGCCTGCACGGCAACCTGGAACATCCGCGGCGTGAAATTCTCCACGTCAACGCCGGCCACGAGCATCCGAGCCGCGTCAGCCTCGCCCATCCGCAACAGCAGCCAAGCGCGATCCGCAACCCAATCGATCGGATGGAGATTGGCCGGAGCCGGTGCCTTGGCGATCAGTGCGTTGCGGAGTGCGATGTGAGTCCAGCGGGATGGGAGCGGCGTGTTCATTCGCCGCATCAGCACCGACAGGAACTTGCCGCTGGCGCCGCCCCACGGCTCGACGCCTATGCCGACCTCGACCGGGTCCAGCACCCCGACGTTGTAGGCATCCCGCTTCGCGTGGCCGGGCATTTCGATCTGCTCGAATGGTTCGAGCAGTTCTTCGCCGTCCAGCTGGGTCTCGATGACCTCGGAAAGCCCGCCCTGAACGGGTGCGCTGGTCCTTGGCCTGCTGGCGCTTGGCGGTGCGGTCTTGTTCTGCGACTGCTCTTCCTGCGGCGGCGGCAAGGCCTGTTCGTTGCCGAACACTTCCGGCAGCAGGGATTCCTGCGCAAGCGCCGGCAGGGTCACCCCCGCAAGCAGCACTGCCGGAAGGAATGCCCTAGCTCTTCTGAGCGCCACTGGTGACGTCAATCTCAATCTGACGGGTCGGCACTTCCTGAGCGCTATTCGACAAATACCAGGCGCCCCCAACGATCAGCAGCAGCAGGATGATGATTACAGTAATTCCGCGCATCGGCCTTCCGGATCAGCAATGAACGCGGGCTTTTGCCCGACCCAAGACCCCGCTGTATAGCCCCTTCGCGATGGAAAAGAGCCTTTCGAACATCGATCGACCAATTGCGCTCGTCGGCTTGATGGGTGTCGGCAAGTCGTCGGTGGGGCGCAGGCTCGCCAAGCTGCTCCACCTGCCCTTTGTTGACACCGATCATGAGATCGAGCGAGTGGCGGGCTGCACGATCGGCGACCTGTTCGCTGAACATGGCGAACAAAGCTTCCGGGAGGGCGAACGACGGGTCGTCGCTCGGCTCATGTCAGGCGCTCCCAAGGTGCTCGCCACCGGAGGCGGCGCGTTCGTTGATCGGGAGACCCGCGATCTGCTTAATCGCGAGGCGATCACCGTCTGGATCGATGCGCCGATCGAAGTTCTGGTCGAGCGGGTCGGCCGAAACGATCATCGTCCCCTGCTCCGCACCGGAGATCCGGCCGAAATCCTGACGAGACTGGCCGAACAGCGGCGCCCCGCCTATAGCCAGGCCCACATCAGGGTCGTCAGCGGGCGGGGCTCGCACGGCGAGGTCGTCGATTCCATCGTCGAGGCGATCCGCGCACATTTGGGAGTCCAATGACACTGATTCCGGTTTCGGCCGCGGGACATCATTATGATGTTCTGGTCGGTCCCCTTGCAGATGCCGTTTCCCGCCTGTCGACCATGTCGCGCGGCAAGCCCCTCGCGCTCGTCACCGAACCGCGCGTGTGGGGCCTTTATGGCGAACAGGTTCGATCATTGATCTCGGTCGAACCAATCCTGGTTCCGGAAGGCGAAGCGGCCAAGGATTGGACGAGCCTGGCGGCGGTGATCGACCGGCTGGCGGCGCTGAACATCGACCGCGACACCCCAATAGTCGCCTTTGGCGGAGGGGCGGTCGGCGACCTGACGGGACTGGCCGCCGGCCTGTTCAAGCGCGGCTGTCCCGTCGTTCAGATCCCGACCACCCTGCTCGCGCAGGCTGACAGCGCGATCGGCGGCAAGACCGCGATCGACGCCGCCGGTGAGAAGAATCTGGTCGGAATGTTCAATCAGCCGTCGCTGGTGATCGCTGATCCCGGGATGCTAGAAACCCTAGATCCCAAGCAGCTTCGTGCTGGCTATGCCGAAGTGGTCAAATATGGTCTGATCGGCGATCCGGAGTTCTTCGCCTGGTGCGAAGCCAATGGCGCAGCGCTGCTCGACGGCGACCTTGGCTTGCGCCAGTTCGCGGTTGAGAAATGCATCCGCTCCAAAGCGCATTATGTCGAATCCGACCTGACCGACCGGAGCGGAGTGCGGGCTTTGCTCAACCTCGGCCACAGCTTCGGCCATGCGATCGAAGCCGAAGCAGGCATCGGCGAGTTGCTGCACGGCGAGGCGGTGGCGATCGGCATGTGCCTTGCCCACGCCTTCTCGGCTCATCTCGGCCTTGCACCCGCGGACGATACGCAACGCGTGGTCGCACACCTCGCGGCTGCCGGCCTGCCGACCACGCTGGCTGAGGCCGGCCTTGGCGGACAAGGGCAGCGGCTGATTGGTCCGATCACGCACGACAAGAAAGCGGACGCAAGCGGGATCGTGCTGATCCTGACCCGCGGGATCGGGCAGGCTTTCGTCGCGAAAGGAGTCGATGAAGCGGCACTGAGTCAATTCCTGAGGGACGCCGGCTGAGGCTCAGCCGGGTTCCTTCTCAGCTTCGTCGCCCAGCGGATTTTCAACCCGGAACATGGTGTCCTTTGCCGCATGAAGATCGCCGGTCGCGGTCTGCAGCTCAAGCCGCTCGCAGTCGCGCTGACGATATTCGCGCTCAACCCGGTCAACTTCGCCTGACTTGATCCCGAGCTTCAGGAGAGCCTCGCGCCCCATTCGAATGGCGCTCTCGAACAGTTCGCGTTGGGCAAAGCTGATATCCAGCTCGCCAATGGCCATCAGCTGCCGGCGATCGAATACCCGCACGAAGATCGCGGCTTGGGGGAAGGATTCCATCACGGTCGCCAGCGAATCCCGATTCAAGGAGTCGCCATCATTGCAGAACAGGATCGCTTCCGCCGTCTCGGCGCCGGCGATCCGAAGCAGGTCGGTCCGCGTCCCGTCCCCGAAATAGACTTTGACGCCGAAGTCCTGGCTGACCTCAATCTGTTCCGCGTCCCGGTCGATGATCGTGACCGGGATGCCCTTGGCCATCAGCATCTGGGCCACGGTTTGACCGAACCGGCCGTAACCGACCACGATGACATTCGTCTCAGGCGAGACTTCCGGGCCATCAAGCCCCTCGCCCGTGTCCTCCGGATCGTTCCGTTGAAGCCAACCGATCAGCCGCATCAGGAAGGGGGTGCTGACCATCGACAGGGTCACCACCGCGCCAAACATCGATGCCGCCTCGGGCTCGATCAGCCGCGCGTTGGCGGCGTAGCCGAACAGCACGAAGCCAAACTCGCCCGCCTGACTGAGCAGGAGCGCGAGCGAGAGGGCTTTGCGGTGAACCATCCCGATCGCCCTCGCCAGTCCAAACAGGAGCAGCGCCTTGATCAGGATTACGCCGAGGGCCAGGCCCACAATCGCCATCGGCCGGTCGAGAATCACTCTGAGGTCGAGCAGCATCCCCACCGACAGGAAGAACATGCCAAGCAGGATCGAGCGGAATGGCTCGACGTCGCTCTCAAGCTCGTGCCGGTAAGGCGATTCGGCGAGCATCACACCCGCGACGAACGCACCCAGCGCAGTCGAAAGATGCAGGCTGTGCATCAGCGCCGCGCTCGCAAGCACCGCGAAGAGCCCGGCGACGACGAACAATTCGCGCTCGCCGAGACGGCCGACCAGCCGGAACAGCGGGCTGATCAAATAGCGGCCGGCCAAGACCAGCCCCACGATCGCAAGCACCGAATAGACGGCCAGCTGCCATCCCGCGGGGTCGTCGGGTTGCGCGGGCGCGCGGGACATCGCGGCGATGATGGTGATCATTGGCACGATCGCCAGGTCCTGAAGCAGCAGGATCGAAAAGGCGCGTTCGCCATAGGGCTGGTTGAGTGTCCCCGACGAGCGCAGCATCGGCAGCACCTGCGCGGTCGAGGACAGGGCGAGCGCCATGCCGATCGCGAGCGCCGCTTCCCAGCTCAGGCGCAAGCTGACTCCGACCAGCAGGGTCAATGCTGCGCCGCACAGCAGCACCTGCGCCGCGCCGAGGCCGAAGATGTCCTTGCGTAGGCGCCAGAGGCGCGCCGGCTGAAGCTCCAGCCCAACCAGAAACAGCAGCAGCGCGATGCCGATCTCGGACACGCTCATCACCGACTGCGGGTCGCGGATCAGCCCCAGCACTTGCGGGCCAATCACGGCACCGCCGACGATGTAACCGAGGGTCGCACCGAGATCGAGCCGGCGGAAAATGGTGACGAACACCAGCGCGGCGCCCAGCATCACCGCGCCGTCGCGAAGGAACAGGCTAGCAGTCTCGGCGGCGGCCGCTTCGGTCATTCGAGTGCCGCTTTAACGGCCGCTTCGAGCGCTTCGAACGGGAGCAGCATCGCGCCGTGCCGGGCAGTTTTGGGACGCGCCGGCGCGAGCGTCTCAAGCCCCGGCCACCGGCCCGGATCGTCGCGTGTGCCGGACAGCCAATCGGCGAACTCCGCTCGGGCGGCAGCGATCTCGGACAGGTCGCGTCCGGCTGCTTCGCGCTGCATTAGGGAAGCAGCGGCCTGGCCGAACGCACATGCCTGCACCTCCGTCGCAACCGCCGCCACCCGACCGTTCTGGTCAAGCTTGACCGACACCTGAACCCGGCTTCCACACAACGGAGCGCGCTTGTCCGCAACGCCGTCAGGGTTGGCCAGCGGCTCGCCCGAACCCGATTCCGCAGCGAGGCGGAGAATATCGAGCGTGTAGAGCGGCGCGTTCATGCTCTCCGCCACGTAGTCCCGTTAGGTCCGTCTTCAAGCAGGATGCCTTCCGCCTTCAGTTCATCGCGGATGCGATCGGCCTCGGCAAAGTCCTTGCGGGATTTGGCGTCGGCACGAGCGGCGACGCGCTCATCTATTGCATTACGAGCGACATCAGAAAGACGGGAGAACGCCCGGAACGCGTCAGTCCTTGTAGTTCCAAATTGTAAGCCGAGTAGCCGACCGGATGCGGCAAGCTCCCCAGCTAACTGTCTAGCAACTCCAGAGTCTTCACAATGAGCAATCTGGTTTCTCAACGAATGCATAACGGCGATGCACTCAGCCGTGTTCAGATCGTCGCTAAGCGCTTCTAGGAAATCCTCGCTTGGCGCGTGCGATTCTTCCAAGAATTTAGTTTCATCGGCGAGGTTATCAAACAAGCCGACAAAAGCGCCATTCCAACTTTCTAGCCACAGCCTAGCTCGTTCTATGAGATCCGGTGTCCAAGCTAGGGGCTTACGATAGTGCGCCGACAGCAGCGCCAGCCGCAGCACCTCGCCGCGATGGCCCTGCTCAAGCAACTCCCCTACCGTCACCACATTGCCCAGCGATTTGGACATCTTTTCGCTGCCAAAGTCGACGAAGCCGTTGTGTACCCAGTAGCGTGCCAGCGGGATGCCGCGGTGAGCGCAGCGGCTCTGGGCGATCTCATTCTCATGGTGGGGAAAGATAAGATCGAGCCCACCGCCA
>CBFGZJ010000080.1:0-7872 GCA_965653215.1 uncultured Sphingomonas sp.
CCGCCACATCCGCTCGAGCTGGGCTTCGGTGACGGCGGTGCCGTTGGGCGCGACGACCTCGGCGATGCCGGCGCGGTCGAGGGCGATGACGTCCATATAGCCCTCGACGACGATCAGCCGTTTCGCCTGGCGGCTCGCAGGGCCGGCATGGTCGATGTTGTAGAGCGTGCGTCCCTTGTCGAAGAGCGGAGTGTCCGGAGAGTTGAGATATTTCGGTTCGCCCTGGCCGAGGATGCGTCCCCCAAAGGCGATGACCCGGCCACGTGCATCGCGGATCGGGATCATCAGGCGACCGCGGAACCGATCATAGGTTGCGCCATCGTCGGCCCTGATCAGCATGCCCGTTTCGACGAGCTTATCTTCACCGAGAGATGAGGACAGCGCCGTCTTGAGCTTCGTCCGGCCTTCGGGGGCCAGGCCAATTCCGAAACGCGCTACGGTGTTCGCGTCGATGCCGCGTCGCTTGAGATATTCGCGCGCCTCGGCGCCGCCGGTCCCCGCCAGCTGCTCGGCGAACCACCGCTGGCACGACGCCATGACGTCAGTGAGGTTCGCTGTGCGCTCGGCTCGGTCCCGCGCGATCGGATCGGGAGCGGGGACTTCGAGGCCTGCCTTGCCGGCGAGCTCCTTGACCGCGTCCATGAAAGGGAGGCCGCGCGCATCGGTCAGGAAGCGGATCGCGTCCCCGTGGGCGCCACAGCCGAAGCAGTGGTAGAAGCCCTTGTCGTCATTGATGGTGAAACTCGGCGTCTTTTCCTGGTGGAAGGGGCAGCAGGCCTTCCACTCCCGTCCGGCGCGGACCAGCTTCACCGAGGGCGCGATGATGGACGACAGCAGGGTCCGGGCGCGAAGTTCGTCAAGGAATTGCGGTGATAGGCTCACCCAGCCAACAGCCCCTTGACCAGGGCGCTGGCGCGTGCAGGCTCAATGCTGGTGGCGTGGCGTTCCTTCACCAGCGCCATCACCCGGCCCATGTCCTTCATCGAGCTAGCGCCGATTTCGGCGATGATCGTCTGAATGGCCGCACGCGCTTCGTCCTCGTTCATCTGCTGGGGCAGAAAGCGCTCGATCACCGCGATTTCTGCCTCCTCCGCATTGGCGAGCTCGTCGCGCCCGCCCTTGCGGTACAGCTCGACCGATTCCCGGCGCTGCTTGATCATCTTCTGAAGCACTTCCGTGACCAGCAGGTCATCGTCGGTAGGCGCGGTGCCGGTGCGCAGTTCGATGTCGCGATTCTTGATCGCCGACTGGATCAGCCGAATGGTGCCGGTTGCGGCCTTGTCGCCGCCTTTCATTGCCGCGACCAGTGCCTGTTTGATGTCGTCGCGAATCATGACCTGCTTGCTCGCCGTTAGGGAAACGGCGGTGGTAGCCGCGTCGCCCGTGATTTTACAGCGTTGACCTTGCCGCTGCTTGTCCCTAGCGGAAATGCCTTAGCGACATCGCTGCAACCCGTTTTCTCGGAAAGGCTCCGCCCGCCCATGGCCGACGCACGACCCACGCCTGCGCCCCAACCGTCCGGGGCGACGGGAGTCGTGGTGTTCGCCGACGGCAGAGTCGCGTGGGGGCAAGGGTTTGGCGCTGAAGGCCAGGCGGTCGGGGAGCTGTGCTTCAACACGGCGATGACCGGCTACCAGGAGGTGATGACCGACCCGTCCTATGCGCGGCAGGTGGTCGCCTTTACCTTCCCGCACATCGGCAATGTCGGCGCCAATGCGGAGGACGTCGAGGCCGCCGATCCGCATGCGCTGGGTTGCCTGGTACGCGAGGCCGTCACCTCGCCGTCGAACTTCCGTTCAGAGGTGGATTTTCCCGAGTGGATGAAGCGCAATGGCCGCATCGGCATCGCCGGACTCGATACGCGGGCGCTGACCCGGCTGGTCCGCAGGGAAGGGCCGCCGACAATCGCTATCGCGCATAATCGCGACGGCAAGTTCGACCTGGATGCACTCCGCGCAATCGCCGCCGAATGGCCGGGCCTGGAAGGCATGGACCTCGCCAAGGCCGTCAGCCGTGAGCAGCTCGAGACCTGGAGCGGCGGCAAGTGGGAACTGGGCGAGGGCTACCGCATCGGCGGCGATGAGCCCGGCCGGCCGCACGTCGTCGCGATCGACTATGGGTCCAAGCGCAACATCTTCCGCAACCTGGTTGAGGCCGGCGCGCGCTTCACGAGCTTGCCGGCCACCGCCAGTTTCGACGAGGTGATGAGCCATCAACCTGATGGCTTCTTCCTCTCGAATGGGCCGGGCGATCCGGCCGCGACCGGGAGATATGCGATTCCGGTGATCCGCCAGATGCTCGACACGGGCAAGCCGCTCTTTGGCATCTGCCTCGGCCACCAGCTGTTGGCGCTCGCGATCGGCGGCCGGACTAGCAAGATGTTCCAGGGGCACCGCGGCGCCAATCACCCGGTCAAGCGGCTTGCCGACGGCGCGGTCGAAATCACCAGCATGAACCACGGCTTCGCGGTCGAACGCGAAGGCCTGCCCGGCAACGTCCGCGAGACCCATATCTCCCTGTTTGACAACAGCAATTGCGGGATTGAACTGATCGATCGTCCCGCATTCAGCGTGCAGTACCACCCGGAAGCCTCACCGGGTCCTCAGGACAGCTTCTACCTGTTCCAGAGGTTCGTGAAGCAGCTCACGAAGGAGAGTTAGCATGCACGCCGGTTTGATTTGCGCGATCGCGTTGATGCTCGGCTCGACCGCAAGCTTTGCACAGGAAATTGTCGAGGTTCCGGCAAGCAAGGCGAACGTCGCGCGCCCGGATGATCTGTTCAGCCTGCCGCCGGGTCAGTGGCACTTCGCCAAGTCGCTCTCTTCAGCGCGCGAGATTTGCGCGGTCGATGAATGCGAAGCGGGGTTCACCAGCGGCGACCTTGTCGTCAGCGTCGAGCACGCCAAGGACTTCGTGCGCATTATCGCCGGGCTGAGGGGCTGTGAGCGGACGGCGTACAGCGAGGTTGAGGTCGGCGCGAAACCCGGCAAGCCAACCTTTGGCCGCGTCGCGAAGCAGCTCGAACGTGTGATCAAGGGGGTCGGCAAGACGTGCAGCATGAGCGTGCCCACGGTGCCGAAGCTTGAAGTCGCTCAATTGTTTCCAAAGGCGGCATCGTGAGGGTTGTCGTTGTTCCAATCGTGATTGCGGCTCTTGTTTTGGCTGCTAGCGAATTGGCTAGCCGCGTCGGCCACAAGAATATGCAACGTTGGGTATTGAAAGATAAAAACGACGGGCAAATCGCACTCCGGCCGATCTGCGCCGACTATTGGGCGCCCACGTTGGATGAGGCCGTCGATGGAGGTCTCGTGCCGGTCTTTCTCTTCAAGGTCGACGGCGCAACGATGAACGCTCAACAGAAGTTGCGTCGGCGCTTGGTGGGCAACGGGTTTGCAGTTCCCGACGGAACCGTGACCATCAACGGCACAAAGATTGTCTTCGCTGTTGGCGAGGGCGTTCTGAAGACACAGCGAATGGCTGACCAGCTTTATCGCGCGATGTGCCGATTGGAGCAGAACCACATTCGTCTGGTTCACGTCCGTTTCAATGACATTTCAGAAGCAAATCGGATGATTTGATGCCTAAGCGGACCGACATTTCCTCCATCCTCATCATCGGCGCCTGCCCGAAGAATCCCTCTCCCCATGGCGGGAGAGGGTGGCGCGCGTCAGCGCGTCGGGTGAGGGGGCGTAATCAAGGCCGCCGCGATCGTCGTCCAGACGCCATCGAGATTTTTCAGAACATCGTCATTCCAGAAGCGAAGGATTTGGAAGCCTTGGCTTTCGAGAAATGCCGTTCGACGAGCGTCGCACTCAACCGTGTGCTGGCCACCGTCGACTTCGATGATCAGGCGCCTCTCCGCGCAAAGAAAATCGGCGATGTAACCGCCGATCTCAACTTGACGACGGAATTTGAAGCCGTTGAGTTGCCGGTTGCGGAGGATGCTCCACAGCCTTTGTTCAGCGTCCGTGGACTCCCGGCGCAGCGTTCGCGACCGGCTTGTCAGGTAGTGGTGCCTTGCCATTTCGCCCCCTCACCCCAACCCTCTCCCGCGGAGGGGAGAGGGAGTCACGCCACCCCCTCACCCAGCCCCTCCGGGGCCACCCTCTCCCGCAAAGGGGAGAGGGGGAGTTTCGTCAATGCCTAAGCGGACCGACATTTCCTCAATCCTCATCATCGGCGCCGGCCCGATCGTTATTGGCCAGGCGGCGGAGTTCGACTATTCCGGAAGTCAGGCGGTCAAGGCCCTGAAATCCGAGGGCTATCGGGTGATCGTGGTCAACTCGAACCCGGCCACGATCATGACCGATCCGGAGCTGGCGGACGCGACCTACATCGAGCCGATCACGCCGGAGGTGGTCGCGAAGATCATCGAGGCGGAGAAACCGGACGCGCTGCTGCCGACGATGGGCGGGCAGACCGCGCTCAATACTGCGCTCGCCCTGCACAAGGACGGCACGCTCGAGCGGCTGGGGGTCGAACTGATCGGCGCCAACGCCGAGGCGATCGAGAAGGCCGAGGACCGGCAGAAGTTCCGCGACGCGATGGACCGGATCGGCCTTGAAAGTCCGAAGTCGGCAATCGTCCACACCATGGAAGAGGCCGCAGCGGCGCTCGATACGGTCGGCTTGCCCGCGGTGATCCGCCCCAGCTTCACGCTCGGCGGGACGGGCGGCGGAATCGCCTACAATCGTGAGGAATATGAGGCGATCGTCCGCTCCGGTTTAGAAGCGTCCCCGACCACCGAGGTGCTGATCGACGAGAGCGTCGTCGGCTGGAAGGAATATGAGATGGAGGTGGTGCGCGATCGCGCCGACAACGCCATCATCATCTGCTCGATCGAGAATGTGGACCCGATGGGGGTCCACACCGGCGATTCCATCACCGTCGCCCCAGCATTGACGCTGACCGACAAGGAATATCAGCGGATGCGCTCGGCCTCGATCGCGGTGCTGCGGGAAATCGGCGTTGAAACAGGCGGTTCGAACGTTCAGTTCGCAATTGATCCGAAGACCGGACGAATGGTCGTCATTGAGATGAACCCGCGCGTGTCGCGGTCATCTGCACTGGCGTCCAAGGCGACCGGCTTCCCGATCGCCAAGGTCGCCGCCAAGCTGGCGGTTGGCTACACGCTCGACGAGATCGCCAACGACATCACCGGCGGCGCAACCCCGGCCAGCTTCGAGCCGACGATCGACTATGTCGTCACCAAGATCCCGCGCTTCACGTTCGAAAAGTTCAAGGGCGCCAACGCCAATCTGTCGACCGCGATGAAATCGGTCGGCGAGGTGATGGCGATCGGCCGTAACTTCGCCGAAAGCCTGCAAAAGGCGCTGCGTGGTCTCGAAATCGGGCTTTGCGGGCTCGACCGCATTCGCAGTCTCGAAAATGCAACTGCCACCGACATCGAAACCGCTCTTGCGACACCGACACCCGACCGGCTGCTGGTTGCCGCCGAAGCGCTACGCTACGGCTTCACGCCGCAGCGCATCAATGAGATCGCGGGCTTCGATCCCTGGTTCATCGAGCGGCTGGCCGAAATCGTTGCGGCCGAGGAGCAGGTCCGCGATCAGGGCTTGCCGAACGAAGCGGCGGGACTGCGCCGGCTGAAGTCGATGGGCTTCTCTGATGCGCGCCTGGCACAGCTTGCGCTCCGCTCGGCTCACTCGAACCGGGAGATGGGCGAACTCGCTGCCGGTGGCGGAGGGGTCGTGCATGATGCGCTTCGGGCGATGACCGGTGGAGTGACCGCTGCCGAGGTCCGTGCCCATCGTGAGCGTCTTGGCGTGCGTCCCGTGTTCAAGCGAATCGACAGTTGCGCGGCCGAATTCGAGGCCACAACGCCTTACCTCTATTCGACCTACGAAGCGCCGCTGTTCGATGAGGCCGAGGACGAAGCCGCGGTATCCGACCGCCGCAAGGTGGTGATCCTCGGTGGTGGACCAAACCGGATCGGGCAGGGGATCGAGTTCGACTACTGCTGCTGCCACGCCGCCTTCGCGCTGCGCGAAACCGGGGTCGAAACCATCATGATCAACTGCAATCCGGAGACGGTGTCCACCGATCCGGATACGTCCGACCGCCTCTATTTCGAGCCGCTGACCGCGGAAGACGTGCTGGAAATCATCCGCGCCGAGGCTCAGTCGGGCGAGATCGCGGGCGTCATTGTCCAGCTTGGCGGGCAAACCCCCCTCAAGCTTGCCGCTGAGTTGCAAGCGGCGGGGATCCCGATCCTTGGCACATCACCTGATAGCATCGACCTCGCGGAAGATCGCGAGCGCTTTGCCGCACTCGTCAACAAGCTCGGCCTACAGCAGCCCGCCAACGGCATCGCCCGCAGCCGGGACGAAGCGCTCAGCGTCGCGCAACGGATCGGCTATCCCGTGCTGCTGCGGCCGTCCTATGTGCTGGGCGGGCGAGCGATGGAGGTGGTCGAGACCCCCGAACAGCTCGACCATTACATCCAGACTGCAGTGGAAGTGTCGGGCAGCAGTCCAGTGCTGATCGACCGCTACCTTCGCGATGCGGTCGAGGTCGACGTTGATGCCATCTGTGACGGAACTGACGTCGTCGTCGCCGGAATCCTGCAGCATATCGAGGAAGCCGGCGTTCATTCCGGCGACAGCGCCTGCTCAATCCCGCCATACAGCCTGACCGCAGCGACCGTCGCGGAGATTGAACGGCAAACCCAGTCGCTTGCTCTCGCCCTTAACGTGCGCGGCCTGATGAACGTGCAATATGCGGTGAAGGACGGTCAGGTGTACCTGATTGAGGTGAATCCGCGCGCCAGCCGCACCGTCCCATTCGTTGCGAAGGCAATCGGACAGCCCGTCGCCAAGATCGCTGCCCGGGTCATGGCTGGAGAACAGCTGGCGACCTTCGGCACGATCAGCCGGGAGATCGGCCACATCGCCGTCAAGGAATCCGTTTTCCCATTTGCCCGCTTCCCCGGAACC
The DNA here is from genome assembly GCA_965653215.1 of uncultured Sphingomonas sp. Lineage (GTDB taxonomy): Bacteria > Pseudomonadota > Alphaproteobacteria > Sphingomonadales > Sphingomonadaceae > Sphingomicrobium. The sequence continues at coordinate 6,957 of CBFGZJ010000080.1, forward strand.
GACCCGGTCCTCGGTCCGGAAATGAAGAGCACCGGAGAAGTCATGGGAATCTCCAGTGATTTTGACATTGCCTTTGCCAAGTCCCAGCTCGGCAGCGGGATCCTGCTTCCGGACCGAGGGACGGCGTTCGTTTCCGTCAAGGATAGCGACAAGGATCATATCGTTCCGGCGGTCGAGCAGCTGATCGAGCTTGGCTTCTCGGTGATCGCCACCGGCGGAACGGCTGCGCACCTGCGGGCGCGGGGCCTCGAGGTCGAACAGGTCAACAAGGTTGCGCAAGGCCGACCGCACATTGTCGACCGCATGCTCGACGGGGACGTGCACCTGGTGTTCAACACGACCGAAGGCTGGCAGTCGCTCAAAGACAGTCAGGCCATCCGCGCAACCGCGCTCAATCGCAAGATTCCCTACTTCACCACGGCGGCGGCAAGCGTCGCGGTGGTTCGGGCGATAGCGGCGCTGCGCGGGCACGCGCTTGAAGTGCGCTCCCTTCAATCCTATTATTCGGCAGCCTGAGGGCTGATTTCCCGTTAGTCTGGCCAATCGCACCGCCGTCCGGCGCGGAGCGCTCAACCAGAAATTTTTCTCAGAAGGGTTCGCAATGGCGAGTGCCGACAAGGTGCCGATGCTGGCCGAAGGCCACCGCAAGCTTCAGGACGAGGTCAAGCATCTCAAGACCGTCGAACGTCCCGCAGTGATCGAGGCGATCGAGGAAGCGCGCGCTCATGGCGATCTCAGCGAGAATGCGGAATATCACGCCGCCAAGGAGCGCCAGGGCCAGATCGAAGCGACCATCGGCGTGCTGGAGGATCTGCTCTCCCGCGCGATGATCATCGATCCGACCACGCTGTCGGGCGACAAGGTCGTCTTCGGTGCGACCGTCGATTTGGAAGACGAGGACTCGGGCGCCGGTGTC
>CBFGZJ010000081.1:0-7845 GCA_965653215.1 uncultured Sphingomonas sp.
TGCCGCGCTGCGAACCATGCGCGCGAGACCAGTGAGGTTCTCGGTCAGGACGGGGTTGCGCTTGTGCGGCATCGCCGAGGAGCCTTTCTGACCCGGCGAGAAATATTCCTCCGCCTCCAGCACCTCGGTGCGCTGAAGATGGCGAATCTCTGTCGCAAGCCGTTCGATCGAGGAGGCGACAACCGCAAGCGTGGCAAAGAAGAAGGCATGGCGATCGCGCGGGATCACCTGGGTCGAGACCGGCTCCGGCTGTAGCCCAAGCTTGTGCGCGACATGCGCCTCGATGCGCGGGTCGATGTTGGCGAAGGTTCCGACCGCACCGGAGATCGCGCAGGTCGAAATGTCATCGCGAGCCTCGATCAGCCGCAGCCGGTTGCGATCGAACTCGGCATAGGCCTGCGCCAGCTTGAGGCCGAACGTGACAGGCTCGGCATGGATCCCGTGGCTTCGGCCGATGGACGGAGTCAGCTTATGCTCGAAAGCGCGCCGCTTCAGCACCGCAAGCAGCCGGTCGAGATCCTCGATCAACAGGTTCGCGGCGCGCGTGAGCTGAACCGCGAGGGCCGTATCCAGCACGTCGGAGCTGGTCATGCCCTGGTGAAGCCAGCGCCGTTCCGGCCCCAGCTTCTCGCCGGCCCAGGTCAGGAAGGCGATCACGTCATGCTTGGTGACGGCTTCGATCGCGTCGATCGCGGGAACGTCAATTTCGCCGAGGACCCCCGCGGCGTGGGCGGCAACGATCGTGTCGGCATCCTCCTTCGGGATCATCCCGATCTCGCCCATTGCCTCCGCTGCGAAGACTTCGATGTCGAACCAGATTTGAAACCGCGTTTCGGAGGACCAGATCGCGGACATTTCGGGACGAGAATAGCGGGGCACCATCGCTGAGAAGCCTTGCGGTAAGGGAGAGAGATGGGAGGCCGCTAGCAAAGCGGACGGGAGGCGGCAATTGCCGCTGGATTCCGGCTCATCGATCGCGGCAGATGTGGCTCTAAGTAACGGAAATGAAATATGTCGGCGTCGTGGTTTGTTTCATTTCGAGACAGAATGAATGCGAGTCAACGGTCTTAAAAACCTGTTTACGGAATTAAATATCCGTTAAGTACTGCCCCATTCCGAGTCGCAAGTGCGGCCGAAAAGGAAGGATTTGGGGACATGCGCAAAGCACTACTTGCGACACTCGCTCCGGTCGCACTTGCGGCGATGAGCGGCACGGCTCAGGCGAGCCTGGTTTATGATGAAAGCCTGAAGTTTTCGGCGCAGGGTTTCGGCAGTGCGCCGCGACTCTTGACGGTCCAGGAGACCGGTAATGGCGATAACGTAGAGTCTGCCTGTGTAGCCCCAAGCGGCGGAGCCGTCAGCGGCGGCGGCGGCGCGTGCGTCAGTGATGCTTCGCTCCATGAGGGCAACGGCTACACCAACACCGGTGGCGACGAGGTCAACCCGCTCAGCGACAATCAGAAGTTCGGCGTTCCGACCATCAGTGAGCTGGGTTGGAATGACGCGGGGGACATTGGCCTATTGTTCAATGCTGTTGAACCAAGCGGGAATGCGATCACGGTCACTGATGTGACGCTGAAGTTCTACAACGGCGACACCTTCATCACCGGCATCGACGGTTCACATGTGTTCGGCAGCAGCAACCCTGGCAACGGCGTGGCCGGTTTCACGTTCATCGTCGATGAAGCGCAGCAGACCTATTTGAACACCGCGATCTTTGGTCAGCAGGGCTACGGCGACTTCCGGATTGCGCTCGAATCGACGCTCTCCGATGCGAGTGCGGGTCCTGAAAGCTGGCTGGCGTTCAATCGCGCCACCTCGGTGCCGATCCCGGAGCCGGCGACCTGGGCGATGATGCTGATCGGCTTCGGCGCCGTCGGCCATGCCATGCGCAAGACGCGGCGTAATCCAAGGCTGCTTCAGGCAGCGTAACTCCGGGCTTCGGCCCAGAGCCATCCTGCGGTGCCCCGGCGTGACCTCTTGCGCCGGGGCATTCCTTTTGTTCGGTGATCTTCCGCTAAAGGAGGCCCTGCGCCTTCATGCTGGTGCGTCCCGACGCTCCGACGATCACGTGGTCATGCACCATGATCTTCATGTGACGCCCAGCCTCCACCAGGTCGCGGGTCAGGCGAATGTCCGCCTGGCTGGGTGAAGGGTCGCCGCTCGGGTGGTTGTGAACGATGATCAGGGCAGTGGCGCCAAGGGCAATGGCCCGGCTGATCACCTCGCGGACATGGACCGAGGCTTCGTCCACGGACCCTCGCCACATCGCTTCATTCGCGATCAACACATTCTTCGTGTTGAGGAACAGCACACGCACTTCCTCGATCAGGCTATGCGCCATCGCCGCCTGCAAATAATCACCGAGCGCAGCCCAGCTGGACAGTACTGGGCGCGCTTCGACCCGCGTCTCGAGGAGGCGCAGAGCGCTGACATGGGCGATCTTGATCGCCGCTGCCGCCCCGTCGCTAAGCCCTGCTCTGCGCAAGGCATCTGCATCCGAAGCAAGGAGCGGCCCAATCCCGCCGAACTCGGCAATCAACCGTTTGGCGGTCGGCTTTGTGTCCCTGCGGGGGATTGCCAATGCGAGCAGATATTCGACGAGTTCATGGTCGAGCAGGCCTTCTCCGCCGCTGTCCAGTAGCCGTCCGCGCAACCGCGCTCTGTGACCGGTTCCATCGAACACTTCATTTCCCATGGGGTCAACGCTAGGTCCCTCTCAGGCCTCGCGCAATCGCTCGCGTCGTGCCGCTCTCGGAACGAGCCAGCAGGCGGAGGGTTGATTGCCCGATGGCGGATGAAGGTGAGCGTTTGATTTCGGGGGAAGGGCATGGTGTACGGCGGCATCGGGTGCGCCGGGCCGCGATGTTCGCGGGCCTTGCGCTGCTGCTGCTGCTCGTCATCGCAGCGATTGCGCTCTGGACCCAGCGCCGGCCGCTGGCCGAGGACTTCCTCGAGCAGGAGCTTCAGCGCCGCGATGTAGAGGCATCCTATCACCTCGACCGTGTCGGGCTGCGCACGCAGGAGCTCAGCAACCTCGTGCTGGGCGATCCCAATGACCCGGATCTTGTCGCGAAGTTTGTCCAGGTTCAGGTCAAGCTCGGTCTGACCGGGACGTTTCGAGTGTATCGGATCGTCGCCCGCGGGGTGCGGCTGAAGGGCCGGCTGGTCGGGAGCCGGGTGACCTGGGGTGAGTTGGACAAGCTGTTGCCGCCTCCGTCGGGCCAGCCGTTTACCCTGCCCAACGTCACGGTGGATATCGGGGACAGCTCGGTTGCTCTCGCCAGCGCCGCGGGGCCGATCGGAGTATCGGTTGAGGGCACCGGCAATCTCGTCAACGGCTTCAAGGGGAAGATGGCAGTCGCGAGCCCGCGTCTAGTGCCCGGCCAGTGCGAACTGCTCCAGATGCAAGCGTCTCTAGGGGTCGAGATCGTCAATCGACGTCCCCACGCCATTGGACCGCTTTCGGCCGATCGGTTCTCTTGCCCCAAGAGCCAGATGCTGATGACCGGCCTTCGGTTCGATATCGACAGCAGCTTCAGCGAGGCATTTGGGAGCTTCGACGGGCGGGGGCGGCTCGCGATCGCAACCGCGGCCGCCGGTGCCAACGGCATCGCCAATGTCGGGGGCACGATCAGCTTCCGGGGCACTCCCGCGGAGACGCTTGGCGCGATTGATCTTTCGGCACAACGTGCGCGGGTCGGTGACATTTTTGCCGATCGAACCCGAATCGACGGAAAGTACTTCCTCGGCTCGCGCAAAGGTCAGCTTGCGCTGGTGGCGGATTATGACGCGAGAAGCGTTGCTCTGGGACCGAGCATGATGTCCGGGATTGAAGGCCCGGTGAATGCGGCCGCGGCCACTCCGCTGGGCCCGATAGCACGGGCCGCAGGACAGACCATCCGGCGGGCGGGCAGCCAGTTCGACGCCCAAGGCTCATTGCGATTCGTCAATGCGCCCGGCGGGGGAGCTTTGCGGATCGAGCGAGCGAACGTCCGCAGCGCATCCGGCGCCCGCCTCCAGATCAGCGGCGGCGATGGCGTGACCTATTATTGGCCAGCCTTCCGCCTGAGGATCGATGGCCGACTGGCGATCGCCGGCGGCGGGTTGCCGCAGGGCGTGATGGTCTTGCGCCAGCCGCGCGGCGGCGGCCCGATAAGCGGGTCTGCCAGGTTTGCCCCGTACCGGGTCAACGACAGCCGCCTTGCGCTTGCCCCGGTCCAGTTCCGCGCAACACCGCAGGGAAGCACCGAGGTGCAGACCGTGGCACTGCTCGATGGGCCGATTCCGGGTGGGCGTGTCGCCGGTTTGCGCCTGCCGATTGATGCAAGCTTCGGTGGGCCAGGAGGGTTTCAGTTCGGCCGGCGATGCATGACAGCCCAGTTCGCGCGATTCGCGATGGGATCGATGCAGCTCGGCCCGACCCGGCTTCCGGTTTGCCCGATCGGCCGGGCGATGGCTGAGCAACGCACGGGGGGAGAGTTGCTGGTGGGGGCTCGGCTGGTCAGGCCGCGTCTGGCTGGACGGCTCGGTCAATCGCCACTCCTGGTCTCCGCCTCTTCGGTCCGGCTGCTGAAGGAGCGCTTCGCCGCCGCCGACCTAAGCGCGCGAATGGGGCGCACAGAGTCGCCGGTCGTGATCGACGCAACACGGCTGGAGGGGCAGTATCAGGGCGGCGGCACGTTCAGCGGCGGTCGTGCGACCATTGGTCGGGTCCCCCTCCTGATCAGCGAAGCCGACGGCAAATGGCGGATGGCTGACGGTGGGCTCACCATCGATGGTGGCCTCAACCTTTCCGGCCGGGCCGACCCGGCTCTGTTCTACCCGCTGCGCGGCGACAATGTCCGCTGCACGCTCGGCAACGACCGCATCCGAGCTGAGGGCACTCTGCGTCACCCGACGAGCGGCGCGAAGGTGACCGACGTCACCATTCAGCACCGCTTGTCGAGCGGCGTGGGCGACGCGGTCCTCGACGTTACCGAAATCCAGTTCGGCGAGGCTCTGCAGCCTGAGGAACTCACCCGCCTGACCGAAGGCGTCGTGGCGTTGGTGAATGGAAGCGTCCGGGGGCAGGGGCGGATCGCCTGGACTGGCGACAAGGTGACCAGCACGGGGGAATTCTCCACCGACGACCTTGATCTTGCGGCGGCGTTCGGTCCGGTCACCGGTATCAAGGGCACGATCCACTTCTCGGATCTGCTCGGCTTCGAGACGCCGCCGGGTCAGACCTTGCAGCTTGAGAGCGTCAATCCCGGCATCCTCGTCGAGAACGGCGTGCTTACGTTTCAGCTCCTGCCGGATCAGCTGATCAAGATCGAGAATGGCCGCTGGCCGTTCATGGGCGGCCAGCTGGTGCTTCAGGAGACTGTCATCAACGCCGGGCGCCCATCGGCCAAGCGCCTCACCTTCCAGCTGATCGGCCTCGATTCGCGGCTGCTGATTGAAAGCTTTGGGTTCAAGGAGGTCTCGGCGACCGGCATCTACGACGGCGTCTTGCCAATGATCTTCGATGAGAGCGGCGGGCGTATTGTCGGCGGTCGGCTTGATGCCCGCGAAGGCGGTGGAACGCTGGCCTATAATGGCGTGGTGAGCCGCGCTCAGCTCGGGATGATGGGGGAGATGGCCTTCAACGCTCTCCGTGACCTGCGCTATCGCAAGATGACGGTGCGGCTCGACGGCGATCTGGCTGGAGAGTTCGTGACTCGGCTGACGATCGATCAGGTCGCCCTCGGCAACACGCGTGAGGCGCGGCTGCTCCGGTCGATCAACCGGATCCCGTTCAAGTTCAATGTTGCGATCAAGGGTCCGTTCCGGGCGCTGATTGCAACCGCCAAGTCCTTCAACGACCCGCGAACAATGATCACCGACGTGCTTCCAGGGCCGATCGATCGGCCGGGAATCGCCACCGAAGTTCGCCGGCGCGATGAGGACCAGACACAAACGCAAACGCCTCCCGGGCAAGAGATCGACGTGACTTCAACTCCACCAGCAAGCGAGACCCAGCGATGACCCGAACCAACCAACTGCGGGCGGCAGCCGTCCTCGTGGCCGCGCCGTTGCTCAACGGCTGTATTTCGGTCAGCCCTCCGGACAAGCCGATCGAGATCAACCTCAATGTGACAATCCGGCAGGAAGTGCTGGTGCGGCTGCAGCGGGACGTCGAGGAACTAATCCGCGAAAATCCGGGAGCTTTCCCGACAACGCCAGCGCCGGGCTCGCGTTGATGCGGCGATCACGAGCTTTCGCGATTGCCGGGGCGATCGCCATCACCACTCTCGCAGCGTGGAGCTGGGCTGCGCGGGCTCAGGAATCCCCAGCGGTTGCGAGCGCACGAGCGGCCGGAATCGTCGGTGAGCGTTTCGACGGTTATGTCGGCTTCGCTGGACGGCCCGTGGCTGGAGTGCGCACGCAGGTGGAGGCGATCAACATCCGGCGACGGGCGCTGTACATCGACCTTGCGCGGCGGCGTGGAGTGACCGCGCAGGATGTTGGGGTCACGGCGGGTTGCCAACTGCTGGCGCGAGTTCCGGCAGGCGGCGCTTATATGCTCCCGGATGGCGTGTGGCGGCGGCGCTCAGGCGGCGAGAGCATCTCGCCAGATTATTGCCGTGGCGGCTGAACCTCGAACGATGGCTGATATTCTGGCCTGAGCGCGGCGATCATCCGGTCAGTGACTTCGACCTTCATCTCGTACGCGCCTTCGGCATAGGGGCCGGCGACGTAGGGATCAGCTGCGAAGATGAAGGTGTCGAACCTGCCGTTATGGTCGCTGTCACTCACCCAAATCGTCAGTTCCCCAAATTTCGGGCAGCCGTTGAACGCATCATCCAGCGAGTCGAAGTCACTGTTCAATGACTCGCTGCCTCTCCGGCTGCGTCGCTCCTTGTCGAGCGCCGCGCACATCGCGGGACGCATCAGGGCGAATTCGGCGTGACGGTCGAACAGCATGGCTGTCTCGATCAATGATTTTCGGCGCCGGTCCCAAAGCATTGCGTGTGCTCCAGAGATTCCGTGAGCACCGCCCTCATAGCTGTACCAGTCGCCGGCGAGCGAGAGCAGCGCTTCACTCTCTCCAGTCGAATGATATCCCCAGTTGAGCTGATACCCGACCTCCGGAAACCAGCCGTCCTTCCCTGTCCTTGCCTTTCGGTAAGACGTCTCGGCATTCGCCACGAAGCGGGTTCGAGCTTCCTCGGCCTTCGATCGAAGCAGGGCGTCCAGTTCAGGGATGGCCGCTGCGTCCGCCGGCCACTCAAATTCGTACGAGTAAGCGGCTGTCTTTTTGGCGATCGTGACGGTTAGCGGAGCCTTCGCCGCCGTCAGCAGCATGATCGCAATTGGCAGCAGCTCTGTCACGATCGAGACTTATCGCAATTCCCACGCGAGGCGAACCTGCAGTTGCCGCCAGAATCGCGGGATGATCCGTTCCGCAGCGGCGTTGGCCGGTTGACTATCCGCCGTCCGGTTCATAAAGGGGCGACGCCTTGGCGGGCTCGACCGCTGCCATGTTCCTTGCCTTCGTTGCTGCGTTTTTGCGAATGCGGCTGCACATATGAAGGAGAGGCATGATGGTGGACGAGACCGGGCAGGATCCGAAGTCTCCACAGGATGCACGGCTCGACCGGCTTGAACAGCGGCTTGAGCGGGTGCGGCATGAGGAGGCGGTCAGGACTGGAAAGGCGCCTCAGGCCGACGCCAATGAGCAGCTCGGCCAGCGGGTGCTTTCGACCCTGATCGGTGGTCTTGCCGGCGGTGCGCTGATCGGCTGGCTGCTCGACAAGTGGCTGGGGACCGGACACCTGCTCCTGGTCGTGATGATGGTGCTCGGCACCATCGGCGTCGGCG
>CBFGZJ010000082.1:0-7781 GCA_965653215.1 uncultured Sphingomonas sp.
GAGCACGGCGATTGTCCGCAGGATCCGCCAGCCGTCGCGGAAGGTCGACAGCTTGCTGGCGGATCCTTCCGGACGCGCCGCATAGCTGGTGATCATTTCGCCGACCGGCATGCGGAGCTCGAGCGCGTGGACACTCATCTCCGTTTCGATCTCGAAGCCTTCCGACAGCACCGGGAAGCTTTTCACAAAGCGTCGCGAGAAGGCGCGGTAACCGCTGAAGATATCGGTGAAACTGCGGCCGAACAGGCGCGCCAGAATTGCCGTGAACAGGCGATTGCCGAGGACATGACCGCCGCGATAGGCTTCTGCCGCTTCGTGCTGGCGCGTGCCGACGACCATGTCGAGATCTTGTTCAAGCACCATCGCCACCATCGCCGGCGCCGCGGAGGGATCGTAGGTCAGGTCGCCATCGGCCATGATGTAGACGTCGGCATCGATGTCGGCGAACATTCGGCGAACCACATGGCCCTTGCCCTGCTGGCGTTCGGTGCGGACCAGCGCCCCCGCCGATGTCGCAATCTCGACCGTGCGATCACGGCTATTATTGTCATAGACGTAAATCGACGCGCCCGGAATCGCCGCCAGGAAGCCGGCAACGGTTTTCCCGATCGCGGCTTCCTCATTGTAGCACGGCAGCAGGATCGCGATCCGTGGCTCGCTGACTGAACTCATGCTGCCCCCTGCCGCATCGGCTCGCAACTGCCGATTCCCGGCCAAATTCCCGGAAGGTCTATACGCTGGGAATGCGCGTCAGCCAAAATCGAGGACTTACTTCGCCGGCTCGGCCTTCTTCTTGCTCGCAGCCTTCTTTGCCGGAGCCTTGGCTGTTGCCGGCTTCGCGCCTGCCCCGTCCTTGACGGGCTCGGCTGGCTCGGGAGTTGCGGGCTCGGCCTCAACTTCCCCCTTCACCGGCTTTGCCGGCTTGGCTTTCTTCGCCTTTGCTGAAGCTTCCGGCTCCTCTGACTTGGCCTTCGCCTTGGACTTGGCCGCTGCCTTGGCCTTTGCGGGCTTGGCAGCATGGTCATGATGATCATGATCATGGCCACAGCCGGGGCCGTGGACATGACCGACCTCGTCCTCAAGGTCCGCCTCAAGCTCGGCGCGGGTAACGGTGCGATCCGTGATCGACGCCTTGCTGAACAGGAAGTCCACCACCTTGTCCTCGTAGAGCGGAGCCCGGAGCTGAGCGGCGGCCATCGGATCCTGGCGCACATATTGCACGAACCGCTCACGGTCTTTCGCCTGATACTGCTGCGCCGCCTGGCCGATCAGCCGGTTCATCTCCTGCTCGCTGACCTGAATCTGGTTGTCCTGGCCGACTTCCGACAGCAGCAGCCCGAGCCGCACACCGCCCATCTCCCACTTCTCTTTCTGATACTGCGCCAGCGTCAGGCTGACCTCCGCGGCCAGGGCGTCAGCTTGCAGCACGGCCGCAGGCGTCTGGATTTGGTTGTCCTGGCCGACTTCCGACAGCAGCAGGCCGAGCCGCACCCGCCGTTCGGCGATCCCCCGATATTCCTCCGCTTCGTCTTCCAGCTCCTTGCGGGCGGCTTCCGGGTCTTCCTCGTGAGTGGCCTCATGCTCTAGCTGGCGCATGATGCTCTCATACTCAGCCTCGACCATGGATTGCGGCACCGGAAAATGATGGGTCTCGGCCAAGCGGTCGAGCAGACGACGCTTCATGTGAGTCCGGGTAAGGCCGTTGAGCTCCTGCTGCTGCTGACCGGTGATCAGTTCGCGCAATTGCTCCAGGCCATTGAGACCGAGCGTCTTGGCGAACTCGTCATCAATCTTTGTCTCGCCAGCAACCTTCACCTCCTTGACGGTGATGTCGAAGGTCGCCGGTTTCCCCTTGAGATTGGCGGCCGGATAATCATCAGGGAACTGGACTTTCAGCGTCCGCTCCTCGCCGACCTTGGCGCCGATGAGCTGATCCTCGAAGCCGGGGATCAGCTGACCCGATCCGATCTCCACCGGCATGGCCTCGCCGCTGCCACCGTCGAATGCTTCGCCGTCAACCTTGCCTGCGAAATCGACCACCACCAGGTTGCCAGTCTCGGCTGCATGGCCTTCGGGAGCGTCATCCCACTTCTTCTGCCCTTGGGCGAGCCGTTCGATCTGCTCGTCGATGACCGCAGGGTCCGGCTCGACCGTCAGCCGCTCAAGCTCCAGCCCATCGATCTGCGGCTTCGGCACTTCGGGTAGCGTTTCAAGGCGCACGCGCACCTCGGCATCCTTGCCCGGCTCATAGCCTTCATCCAATTCCACTTCCGGTTGCATCGCCGGACGCAGCTGGTTGTCGGCCAGCAGCTTCTGAACGCTTTCCTGAACGGCGCTGTTCAACGCATCCTGACGAAGCGCCTCGCCGTGCATCTTGCGGATCAGATTCGGCGGAACCTTTCCCGGACGGAACCCCTGCATGCGCACCTGGGGAGCGACGCGCTTGACCTCCTGGTCGACTCGAGATTCGATCTCGCTGGCGGAGATGGTGAGAGTATACGCCCGCTTGAGGCCTTCATTTTCCGTCTCGACGGTCTTCATGATCTTCCAGTCAATCCCAGTGGTCTGATCGTTCGTGGCAGGACAATGGTGCGGGCGAAGGGACTCGAACCCCCACATCTTGCGATACTGGAACCTAAATCCAGCGCGTCTACCAGTTCCGCCACGCCCGCAAAGGCATGTGGCGAGCGCCTATAGCAAGGCTGGGCAGCGGAGCAAGCCACGCGCCCGATCAATTGCTGCGGGTTTTTGAGCAACCCCCGGTGCGGCGGGGAGTTGAGTGACTGAAAGGATCAAGTGGATGGCCACAACCCCTGACATCCCCAATCCCTCGCCGGGGACCCCTGCTCCCGCGGTTCCGGAAACGCCCGCGCCATCGACCCCCGCCACGCCCAGCCAACCGCCGCCCGAGACCCCGCCCACCGGTCCTGACATCGACGTGCCTGCGCCAACCGCACCCGGCATTGAGCCGCCGACCGGGCCGATTTCTCCGGTCGGCTGAGATGGCAAGCACACCTCCGCAGCCTCCTTATCCGGGCGCGCCCGGCGATCCTGAGCCCCCGCTGCCGCCGCCTGATCCGGTCAATCGCCCACCGACACGGGCCGAGTTGCGCAGATCAACGGCGCCGCTGGGCTGACTGAACGATCCCTTCGAAGTCGGGCAGCGCCTGATCGAAATAGTGGGACTTGGTGGCATCAAGCATCACCAGGTAAAGGCGGCCATCAATCACGGCTCCGACGGCCCGTCCACGGCGGCGCAGCTCATCCGTGTCGAGATGCTCAAAATCGAATTGGAAACCTGACGCGCCGAGGAATTGCCGCGGCTGAAGCCCGGTTGTGGTGAAGTCGACCGCACCGCCGCGAACCCGGTAGGCGCTTTCGAGCATCGCCGCGACTTCCGGCGCCGTCATATCGCTGCGGAACTTCGGCACCTGCCGGTCAGCCTTGCGGCTCTGCCGCACCAGGGCCTTGTTGTCCTTCAAAGCAGTGATGAAGCTGATTCCGTCGAGGTAGGGCCCGTTGAGGGTCCAGTCTTCCGTCTCCCGGATATTATCGAAGAACCAGCGGCTTGCCCTGTTCCAGTCACGCGGAGCAGTCACCGCCATGGCGCCGTTGCCGACGTTGACGGTCCGGCCAGAGCGGACCAGCGAATACCCCCCGAACCCGCCGCCCCCGCTGTCGATCCCCGCGCAGCCCGCAACCGGGCTGACGAACAGGAGAAGGGCACAAAGCTTCGCGCCAGCCTTCATCGCGCTGCTCCTGCCTGAGTGATCATCTGCCGGACGAAGGGCGCATCCGGCGCTGTCGGCTTCATCGCAAGGTAGCGGGACAGGGCCGCCCTACCCTCCGCCTGCCGTCCGGCCTTGATCAGCGACAGCCCATGCCAGCGCCACGCATCGGCCGGAGCATCGGCGTAGAGCACGGCCGAGGCGTAGCCCGCCGCAGCCCGCGCCGCATCTTCACGCGTGCCCCGCAAGCGCCAGATCTCGGCCTCGCCGAACCTCAGGAGGCCGTTCCAACCATCCTTTGCGAGAGTGTTGATCACATATTGGCTGGCGCCAGGGTCGTTCAGTTTAACCTGATCATCGATCATCATCGGCCGGATCGGCGCGATGGCCGAAAGATAGCGCTCGCGCCCGCGATCATAGACTCGGCCTGGGAACGTCATCTCCTGCGCCGAGATTTTTAGGTCATTCATCCGCTCGCGCGGAGCGGGGTGGGTCGAGAAAATCGAATACCCCCGGTTTGGCCGCTTCCGGCGATACTTGGCGCTGAGCTCAATTTCCCCGATCAGCTGCTCCCAGGTCTCCGACATTGAGATCGGGGAATATCCCGCCTCGGCAATCAGCTTCACTCCAAGCGCATCGGATTCCGCTTCGAGCTGGCGATTGTAGCGCAGCAGCGACAGGATGGTGCCAAGCTGGGCCAGTTGGACCAGATCACCGACATAGACCCCGGCTGCGCCGCCGCCGATCCCGGCAGCCATCGACGCAATACTGAAGATATCGCTTTTGCGCCGCATGTCGCGCCACTGGCGGATCTGATGCTTAAGCAGGAAGTGCGAGCTTTCGTGGGCGATCACTCCAGCGAGCTGCGCTTCATCCCTCATCCGCAGCAGGAGCCCGGAAAAGATCACCGTAAAGCCGGTCGGGAACATCACCGCGTTAAACTCGGGGATGCGTGCCAGATAAATCCGCATGTCGCGGGCCGCCGGACCGCCGACGCGCCCGATCAAACCCTTGAGGTAGTTGTTGAGCTTTGGATCCTTGATCAGCAGGTTCGACCCGGCAATCTCTTCCTCGACCCGTTCCATCTGCTGCCACAGGCCTTTTTCGTCCTGATCGACGGCCTTGTAGCCGGGTCCAATCAATGGCTTGAGTGATGCTGGTGAAATGCGCGCGTTCGCGACGCCCGTGGCAAGGCTCGCGGCAAGGACTCCGCTCCCCGTCAGCGCCGCCCTACGACTCAGTTGCGCGCTCATGATGCGCGCCTCGTCGCGCGCCGGATTTCGCGGCCCGGCTTCATGCGGTTGAGCAGCCTGTCCACCAACTGGGCAGCCCCTTGCTGCGTGCGAATGTCACCCATCTTGATTCCGGCGATCTGGGTCCCCGCCTGCATGACATTGAACCACACCACTTCGCCGGTCCTAAGGTCGACCAGCGACGCATAGGCGAACTGACCGCCGCCGCCGATATTCGGAGCACAGAAGCCAATCACGCATCCGGCCACACCAAGCACCTGCAGCGCGATGCGACCGGTCGAGGCGAAGCTGTCCTCGGCATGCAGGAACAGGGCATAATCAAATCCGCTCTGGCGGCCGAGGCGGACCGCATCCTCGCCAAGCGTGTATTCGAGCTCGCGCCGCCGCTTGGTGGGCAACGTGAGCCCCAGATATTTGTGCAGCGCGATCGAATTCCCAACTGCATTATGCAGCCGCTCGAGATCGGCGATCTGGTCGGCGCTGATCCCCGGGAAGGAATCTCGGCGCTCGAGAATGCGGATGTTGCCGCCACGCGCAGCCTGCTGGGCCCGGAGCGCATTGATCAGGTGGGCCCGCGAAGTCTCGGTCCAATCGGCACGCGGTTCAACCATTCCTCCGGTCGTCACGGAACCAACCGTGACGTCGGGGCGCATCACCAACAGCTTGTAGTCGCCAGAGGGCGGCGTGAATTGAAGGTCTGCGAATTGGCGAGTTTGAACGCATGCCGTGAGGCTAGCGGAGACGAGGACCAAGCAAGCGGTACGACGCATACATCTCTCCCGGTCGAGAGATCAGGAATACTGCCGACAACGAGGCAATCGTGCAACCGGTTCAAATAAAGGGGTTTAGCGGTAATTTCTGTCAGCGGGCGGGACAAGACGCGCCTTCGACAGTCTGGCACACCCCATCGATCTCGCCTGAGATCGGCAGGCCCACCATTCCCGCCAGGGTCGGCAGGATATCGACGGTTGCAATTGCCTCAGGTCGATCGACCGGCTTCATGCCGCGACGCCAGAACAGGATCGGCACACGCCGGTCGCGATCCCATGCTGTACCATGAGTCGCGGCAATGACCTTGGCATCCGTCAGCGGGACGACATCCTGCTTCAGAATCACGTAGAAATCTCCGGAGCGTGTCGGCTCGAACGAGGCGCGAACCCGCTCGATCAGGCTCCATTGGTCCGGGCTCTTGCGCGGCATTGGAACGGCCTGAATTTCTGCGGCCGTGAACACCGCTTCGACCTGCCGGTGAGTCTTGTATGCTGCAACCGCCTCCTTCTGGGCTCGAGCGCGGCTCCGGCCCACTAATCCGCGGTCGAGGTAAATGTCGCCCGAAACCCCTTCTCCATGGATCAACGGACCGGCCAGCCCGAGCTTCGCAGCGATTGCCTTCGACACTGTCGCCGGAAGAAGCCCCGCGTCCGCTCGCTCGCTTTTCCGTGCTGATCCACCGCGTTCAGGCAGATCATCGCCACCATGGTCCGCGGTCAGCACGACCGCATAATCAACGCCGCTTGAGTCCAGCAGCTTGAAAAAGCCATCGAGATCGCGGTCGAGCGCCAGCAACTGCAGGCACATTTCCTGGCCATGCGTGCCGGTGGTGTGACCGACCAGGTCGGTCCCTGACAAGCCAATCGCGAGAACATCCGGAGCCTTCATCCGCCCCAGTTGGAACTCCTGAAAGAGCGCGGCTGCGGTGACCAGAGTTGCGGCATCGATTTCCGGCGAAGCCCGGAACGCCAGAACGTCTCCCGCTTTGCGCGAAAAACGCCCCGCCCCAACTGTCCGGGCGGGCAGAGTCACAGGCTGCGACTGGGCGGCGCAGAGTGGCGGCGGCTCGAGCGGCGCCTGAGCCGTTGCGAGCTGCCGTTCGACCGCAGCGTTGACGGCAGCAATGCTCGCCGGAGGCTGCGGTTGGGCAAGGTCGGTGACGAACTTGCGCCCTTCCCAATACCAGCGCTGATCGACCACCCGGCCGCTCATCATCACGGCGCTGCGATCCTTACCCGCGACCGCGACCGACCGGCTTTGCGGGGAGACTTGCTTCAAGCGTTCGCCAAGCGTCGTTGCGTTGAGATAACGCGATGCCACCCGATCCGGAGATTGGCCGCTGGCGGAGCCCGTTCCGGCAAGCGTTCCGCCTTCGATGCAGTACACAACCCGGCTCGTACCCGGCTTCGATACGTCCAGCCAACTATTGCCTACGATCCCGCTCCGCGCAGGATGAGCGCCGGTCAGGATCGTCGAGTGTCCGGGGCACGTTTCGGTTGAGGCGTGCGCCTGAAATCCGTTCCGGAAGACCGCCCCTTGCGCCAGTCGCGCCAACCCGCCGGTGAAATACGGGCGATACTGGTCGAACAGGTCAGCGGAGAATTGGTCCACCGAAATGGCGACGATGAGCTTGGGCGGATTAACAGGCTGAGCGCCAACCGGCGTGGTGATCACGGCAGCCAATGCGCCAACACTAAGCCCCAGCCGCCACCTCAAGATCATCCCAACTTTTCCTTCAGCCGCTCATTCACAAGCTGTGGGTTGGCCTTTCCGGCCATCGCCTTCATCACCTGGCCGACGAAGAAGCCGAACAGCTGCTGCTTGCCACCCCGGTACTGCTCAACCTTGTCGGCGTTGGCGGCGAGTATTTCATCGATCTTTGCATCGATCGCGCCGGTGTCGCTGGTCTGCTTGAGCCCTCGCTCCTCGACGATCGCTGCCGCGCCCTGCCCGGTTTCGAGCATGATCTCGAACACTTGCTTGGCAAGGCTGGTCGAGATCGTCTTGTCGGCCACCAGCCCGAGCAGCT
>CBFGZJ010000083.1:0-7714 GCA_965653215.1 uncultured Sphingomonas sp.
CTCGCCAGCAGGTCGAAAACGGCGCGCAGATCATCGACGTGAACATGGATGAAGCGCTGCTCGACAGCGAAGCTGCGATGAGCACCTTCCTCAAGCGGATCGCGGCGGAGCCGGATATCGCGCGGGTGCCGGTGATGATCGACAGTTCCAAGTGGAGCGTCATCGAAGCGGGGCTCAAATGCGTATCTGGCAAGCCGATCGTCAATTCGATCAGCCTCAAGGAGGGCGAGGAGGCGTTTCTCGAACAAGCGGCCAAGGTCCGCGGCTATGGCGCTGCGGTCGTGGTCATGGCGTTCGACGAGACCGGGCAGGCTGATACGGTCGAGCGGAAGGTGACGATCTGCGAGCGGGCCTACCGGCTGCTGACCGCGAACGGCTTTCCAGCCGAAGACATTATTTTCGACCCCAATATTTTCGCGGTCGCGACCGGGATCGATGAGCACCGCCGCTATGGGCTCGACTTCATCGACGCGGCTCAGCAAATCCGCGCCCGCTGTCCCGGGGCGCATATCTCGGGCGGCCTGTCGAACCTCAGCTTCTCGTTCCGCGGCAATGAGACGGTTCGCCGCGCGATGCACAGCGTGTTCCTCTACCACGCGATCCCCGCTGGCATGGACATGGGCATCGTCAATGCGGGGCAACTCGACGTCTATGACAATATCGATCCCGAACTGCGGGAAGCCTGCGAGGATGTGATCCTTGATCGGCGCGAGGATTCAACCGAGCGGCTGATCGCCCTTGCCGAACGGTTCAAGGGACGGGACCCGGTCGCCGAGAAGGAAGCGGCCGAGTGGCGCGGCTGGCCGGTCGAGAAGCGTCTTGCTCACGCACTGGTCCGAGGCATCGACGCGCATATCATCGAAGATACCGAAGAAGCGCGCCTGCGTGCCGCGCGACCCATCGAGGTCATCGAAGGGCCGCTGATGGAAGGCATGAACATCGTTGGCGACCTGTTCGGGTCCGGCAAGATGTTCCTTCCACAGGTGGTCAAGTCCGCGCGCGTGATGAAGAAGGGCGTCGCCCACCTGTTTCCGTTTATCGAGGCGGAGAAGGACGAGAACGCCAAGGGCAAGGGGCGGATCGTCATGGCGACCGTCAAGGGCGATGTTCACGACATCGGCAAGAACATCGTCGGCGTGGTCCTGCAGTGCAACGGGTTCGAGGTTGTCGATCTAGGCGTGATGGTGCCGTGGCAGACGATCCTCCAGGCGGCTAAGGAACATGAGGCGGACATGATCGGCCTGTCGGGGCTGATCACGCCATCGCTCGACGAGATGGTGACCGTTGCCGCCGAAATGCAGCGCGACGGGATGGCGCTGCCCTTGCTGATCGGTGGCGCGACAACCTCAAAGGTTCACACCGCGCTTCGGATCGATCCCGCCTACGAGGGTCCGGTGATTCATGTGCTTGATGCCAGTCGAGCTGTCGGAGTGGCAGGTGGGCTGGTTTCCGATAATCAGCGGGAGCCATTGGTCGCCAGGACCGCCGAGGAATATCGCGCCGTCCGCGAGGCGCGCGCAAACAAGGGGCAGAGTGAATTGGCCAGCCTTGCGGAAGCACGGGCGAATGGGTTCCCCTATGATCCGGCCGGAAAGCCGCCGGCGCCGCAGCGTCCGGGCGTGCATGAGTTCGGCGAGTGGCCGCTGCGTGATCTGAGAACCGTGATCGATTGGACTCCCTTCTTCCGTGCGTGGGAACTCGCCGGAAATTACCCCGCCATTCTCGAGGACCCGGTTGTCGGCGAGAGCGCGAGGTCGCTGTTCAATGATGCGCAGGCGATGCTCGACCGGATCATCGCCGAACATTGGCTGACCGCCACCGGAGCGGTCGGGCTGTGGCGCTGTCGCCGGGATGGCGATGACCTGTTCGTGCTTGCTGGGAATGACGAAATTCGACTGCCGATGCTGCGCCAGCAGATCAAGAAGCGCGAGGGCCGGCCCAACATGTGCCTCGCCGACTTCATCGATCCGGATGGAGAGGATTGGATCGGCGGCTTCACCGTGGGTATTCACGGAATCGACACCTATCTCGAGCAGTTCAAGGCGGAGAACGACGATTATTCCGACATTCTGCTCAAGGCCTTGGCTGATCGGCTCGCGGAGGCATTCGCCGAGCGGCTCCACCAGCATGTGCGCGAAAGCATGTGGGGCTATGCCGGCACCGAGCATTTCACCAACCAGGACCTGATCCGCGAAACCTATGAAGGCATCCGGCCGGCGCCTGGCTACCCCGCCTGCCCTGACCACAGCCTCAAGCCGCTTCTGTTCGAGATGCTTGGCGGAAGCCCGGGTGGAGTCAGCCTCACCGAAAATTTCGCGATGCTGCCGACGTCTGCGGTTTCGGGCTTCTACTTCGGTCACCGGGACAGCCAATATTTCGGGGTCGCCCGCATCGGAGAGGATCAGTTGGCTGAATATGCCGGGCGGCGCGGGGTCGACTTGGAAACCGCAACCCGCTGGCTGCGTCCAAATCTCGACTGACAATTCTCTGCATGGCCAGTGAACGGTGATATAGAGCCGCTCGCAATGCTCTCGCCGTTCGCCTTGCCGCGTATCACGCTGGTCTTGCTGCTCCTCGCGTTCGTGAGCCAGCCGCAGCGCGCATCGGCCCAATCTTTGGGCGAAGTGGTGCAGGTCGAAGTGATCGCCGAGAGCGACACTCCGCAAGCCGGGAAGAACCTAACTATCGCGTTGGTCATGACCCCGGCGAAGGGCTGGCACGGCTATTGGAAAAATCCGGGCGATGCCGGAACAGAAGCCACGATTGCCTGGAAACTCCCGGCTGGAGTGACGGCCGGCCCGATCCAATATCCGGTTCCTTCGACGCTGCTCATCGGCGGGCTGATGAATTATGTTTATGAGCGGCCTTACGCGCTGCTCGTGGACTTGAGGCTGCCTGCGCGGCTGGCGTCCGGAACCGCGTTGCCGGTGCGGGGGAGGTTCGATTTTCTCGCCTGCACCGAAGAAATCTGCGTCCCGCAGACGCGTAACCTCGCGATCACCTTGAAGGTTGGCAGACCGGGCCAAGCGCAGACGCTTCGCGCTGACTTCGACCGGTATCGGCAGGCGCTGCCGAAGCCTCTTGGGGCAGCCGCCAGCTTCGAGCAAGAAGCCGATCGCTGGCGCATGGCCATCCCGATGCCTGCGGATGTCGACGTGGAAGATCCCTATTTCTTCCCACTGACTGACGGCGCGCTCGATTATGCCGCGCCCCAGCAGGTGAGCCGCAACGGGGACATGCTCATCGTCGAGACCAAGGCCGGATCTCAGCCTCCTCCGCGCGTCGAGGGAGTCCTCAGGATCGGCGAAGGAAATGGACTGACCCTGTCCGGGATTCCCGGGCCAGTTCCGCCAGCGGGCGATCCGATCGTGGCCGAACCGGAGAGCCAAGGCCACGCGATCAGAATCCTGGCGGCGCTGCTGGGAGCGATTGTCGGCGGCCTGCTGCTCAACGTCATGCCCTGCGTGTTTCCGATCCTCAGCCTCAAGGCGCTGAGCCTGGCCAAGATCGGCGGCGATGAGCGGGAGGCTCGCCGGGAAGCACTTGCTTATGCGGCCGGTGCAGTGCTGATCTGCCTGGCACTAGGCAGTGCGCTTCTTGCCCTGCGCGCCGCCGGGGTTGCTGCGGGCTGGGCCTTTCAGCTTCAGGACCCGCGGGTGATCCTGGTCCTGCTGTTGCTGGTCACCGCGATTGCACTCAACCTCGCCGGCTTGTTCGAGCTGCCCCAGCTGAGCTTCGCCAGCCGACCAGCCCAACTTAGCGGCGCGACGGGGGCATTCTGGACCGGCGCTCTGGCGGCGTTCGTCGCAACACCCTGTACCGGACCGTTTATGGGCGCCGCGATGGGTGCGGCTCTGGTGCTGCCCACGGTCGCAGCGCTTGCCGTGTTTGGCGGGCTTGGCTTGGGGCTTGCTTTGCCCTTCCTGTTGCTCGGCTTTGTTCCGGCGCTCCGGCGCAAGCTTCCCAGGCCGGGCACATGGATGACCAAGCTTCGCCATGTCCTGTCGCTGCCGATGTTCGTGACGGCGCTCGCGCTCGCCTGGATTCTGGGCCGCCAGTCGGGCGTGAACGGTATGGCGATCGGTCTTGCCGGGGCTCTGTTGCTTGGCCTTGGGCTTTGGGGAGTGGGCCGCCGCCAGGGGAGGGAACGCGCCTGGCTGCCGCTAGCACCAGTCCTTCTCGCATCGCTTGCCGCGCTCGTGCTGCTCCCCGCCAATGACCGCGCAGCGGCCTCGCCTCGGGAAGCGGATGGGGTTCTTACTGCCGAGCCCTTCAGCGAAGCGAGACTGGCGGCGCTCCGCTCCGAGGGCAAACCGGTGTTCGTCTATTTTACCGCGGATTGGTGCCTCACCTGCAAGGTCAATGAGAAGACCGCGATCGACCGCGCGGAGGTAGCGAAATCGTTCGAGGCCGCAGGTGTCGCGGTGCTGGTTGGCGACTGGACCAATGGCGATGCGGCGATTGGCCGGTTCCTTGAACGGCATGGCAGGTCGGGGGTTCCGCTCTACCTGTTCTACCGACCGGGCCAGCCGCCGGAGGTACTGCCCCAGCTTCTAACCGCAGGAACGCTCACTTCTTTGACGACCTGAAAGGAGACCGAGATGAAGCATGGATTGATTGGCCTGACTGCCATTACCGTGATCGCCGCTCCAGCATTCGCGGTTCAGGTCGGCGCCCCAGCGCCCGGCTTTTCGCTGACCGACCAGAATGGGGGGACGGTCAAACTGTCCGATCAGAAGGGCAAGATCGTCGTTCTGGAGTGGAATAATCCGGAGTGCCCGTTTGTCCGCAAACATTATGACAGCGGCAACATGCAGAAGGCTCAGGCTGCCGCGAAGCGAGACGGCATCGTGTGGCTGACCATCAATTCCTCGGCACCGGGCAAGCAGGGCAATGTCAACGCGGCTGCGGCCAAATCGCTGGTGAGCAAGGAAAAGTCAGACGCAACATCCTATCTGCTCGATCCCTCAGGAACGGTCGGGAAGCTCTACGACGCCAAGACCACGCCGCACATGTTCGTGATCGATAAGTCCGGCACGCTGGTTTACGCTGGAGGCATCGACGACAAGCCAACGGCGAACAAGGCGGATATTGCGACGGCCCGCAACCATGTGCTTGCGGCGCTCGCCGACCTGAAGGCGGGGCGAAAGGTCGCAGTTCAGACCAGCAGGCCATATGGCTGCTCGGTCAAATATCAGAGCTGACGTTTAATCGGAGCATTGCCACAGCGGGGGTTGGCATTGTTTGCCCCCGCTCGAACGGCTACGCGGCAGCATGCAGTGTCAGCCGCCGACGATCGAAGACATCCGCAACGCCGCAATCCGGATCGCGGGGGCGGTGGAACATACGCCGACGTTCAAGAGCCAGACCTTGAGCAACCTCACGGGTGCAGAGGTCTGGCTCAAGTTCGAAAATTTGCAGATGACCGCTGCGTACAAGGAGCGGGGTCATCGCCTCGTCGGCCGGCAACCATGCCCAGGGCCTCGCCTATCATGCGCGGCGCCTGGATGTCCCGGTGACGATCGTCATGCCGACGTCCACTCCGACCATCAAGGTCACGCAAACGGAGGATTGGGGCGCCAAGGTCGTGCTGTTCGGCCGGAGCTTCGACGAGGCCTCGACCCATGCGCATCAGCTCGAAGACGAGCAGGGGCTGACGTTCGTTCACCCTTTTTCCGACCCCGCAGTGATCGCAGGCCAGGGCACCGTCGCGCTCGAGATGCTCGAGGAGGTTCCGCAGATCGGTACGCTGATCGTTCCGATTGGCGGCGGCGGTCTGATGTCCGGAATGGGCACCGCCGCCCGCGCGCTCAAGCCCGAGATCGCTCTGATCGGAGTGCAGGCGGAGCTTTATCCGTCAATGCGCAATCGGCTGTACGGGGGCAACCTGCCGATCGGGGGCGATACGCTGGCCGAAGGCATTGCGGTCAAGGCGGCGAGCGAATTCACCGCATCGATCCTGACCTCGCTGGTCGATGACATCGTCCTGGTCGGCGAGGAGCATATCGAGCGAGCCGTGGCGCTGCTGATCGGGATTGAGAAGACGGTCGTCGAAGGAGCAGGGGCGGCCGGCCTTGCTGCGTTGCTGGCCCATCCGCAACGATTTCAGGGGGAGCGGGTCGGAGTCGTGCTGTGCGGCGGCAATATCGACACGCGGCTGCTCGCCAATGTGCTGGTGCGCGACCTGGTGCGGAGCGGGCGGATGGCGCGGATGACGATCGAGGCTCCCGACCGGCCGGGAACGCTCGCCACGATCAGCGGCTTGTTCCAGCAAGCCAATGTCAACATCGTGGAAATTCATCACCACCGGATTTTCTCGCATCTTCCGGCCAAGGACACGTTGATCGAGATTGAATGCGAAGCGCGCGATGCCCAGTCGATCGACCTGCTGATCCGGCAACTCGAGAACGCTGAGTTTCGGGTCGAACGATCAGCCATCGACTAGCAGGTCCGCCATGTTTCCCGTGACGGGACAATTTCGGCGGAGAGCTCCGGCGACGCGGGAGCCGGACCTTTTCAAGTTCGTTTACGAATAGCATAAGGGTTTCCGTAACGTTCTTGAGGACGCCCGAGGGTGAGCGCACCATTCCGCTTTCCGAAATTCTTTGTGACCAGCCCGTCGCCGTGCCCCTACCTTCCCGGCAAGGTTGAGCGGAAAGTCTTCACCGAGCTTACCGGCGCTCATGCGACGGAATTGAACGAGGCTCTCGGCCGGATTGGGTTCCGGCGTAGCCAATCGGTGGCCTATCGCCCGAGCTGCATCGACTGCTGGGCGTGCGTCTCCGTTCGCGTGGTGGCGGATCAGTTCATGCCGAATGCCACCCAGCGCCGGCTCATGCGGCGGCACTCCGATCTTGAGGTTACGGCGTGCAAGCCCTGGACGACCGAAGAGCAGTATCAGCTTCTCCGGCGCTATCTCGCGGAGCGGCATCCCGGCGGCGGCGAGCGCATAGGGCGAGACGCGGTGCCGCGTGCACAGCCCGCCCGCACCGTCGCTGACCAGCGGGGTCTCGAACTCGATCGCAAGCATCGCGTCCTCGACCCGGTTGACGGTGCCGACCGCCAGCTGGCCCTCGCCGAGATCGAGCACCAGCCCGGTGCCCTCGGGCACCCCGAGCAACCCCTCGACCATCGCCCCCGTCTTCGACAGGTTGCGCATCACCCCCTCGTAGCGGTGGTCGTCGTGGATCACCCCGACGCGGCGGAACACGCTGCGCCGTTCGGGCCGGTGCTTCTCCGGCCCGCTCGGCTCGATCCGCATCTCGCCGGTGCTCATGTGCTCGGCGATCTCGGCCGCGGGCAGCGCCTTCGAGTAGATCCACCCCTGGATGTACTTGGCGCCCCTCTCGCAGACGAGGTTGAACTGGTCGAACGCCTCGACCCCCTCGACAGTGGTCTCCATCCCGAGCGCTTCGGACAGGCCGATGATCGCGGTGATGATCTTGGCGCTGTTCTGGTCCTGCTGGGTGCAAGAATCGACGAAGCTCTTGTCGACCTTCAGCTTGTCGAACGGCGCAGAGCGCAAGTAGCTGAGCGACGAGTAACCGGTGCCGAAGTCGTCCAGCGCAAGCCGGACGCCGAGCTCTTTGAGCGCCGCGAAGGTCTTGTCGGTGGTCTCGCTGTCGCCCATGAACACGCTCTCGGTCAGCTCGAGCTCGAGCCGGTCGGGCTCGAGGCCCGTGTGGGCGAGGGCGTTGGTGACGATTTCCGGGAA
>CBFGZJ010000084.1:0-7612 GCA_965653215.1 uncultured Sphingomonas sp.
TCGTTATGGCTGCAGCGCGGTTTCCATGAGCATCGACCCAGTTTCCCGGAAACGCGAGATCGAACAACTTGGGACTTTCGATAAAGACCCCGGCCTGCCGTCCATAAGCGCCTGCTGTCGCGATATGACGGACGCATTTGAACCGCCTGTCCCGAAGCATCATTGCCGTAGCTGCGACGGAGTGAAGGTCGTCAGCGTCGGGTTTGCTATCGAAATTTGCGATGAACAAATCGCGCGCAGGATTGAAGCGGCCAAGGGCGGGCGCTTCACGACATCTTGCAGAGGCCCCCTCTTGCGCAGTCGCACAGGCATTCAAGAATACAAGCAGCGACAGCAGCAGCGTCGCTCCCGAAAGCCGACGTGCGATCGTTACTGAAGCTGCCAAAGCACTCTCCTATTCCTGGAACCGCGGGTTTCTGATCTCGAATATGGGTTGCGGTGAATATCCGGACGCTGTTCAGTTCCCATCAAGCGGAACTCTAATCTCACCCTGCGCGATGCCTGCCGGGAGGCAAGATGCCGGGTGAATGTAAGAAATTGCAAGGACAAGCGGAATGTCAAATTTGACGACCGGACAAAGCGGGGATTCAGATTCACTCTGCTTCATGTCAGCGGGGGAGCTGTGCGATGGTTATCGAGCGGGACGGTTTACGCCGGCAGAGGTTGTTCAGGCACATCTAATGCGGATCGCGGAACTGGATTCCGAGCTCCATGCCTACACAGAAGTTTTTCACGTTGAAGCTGTAGAATCGGCGAGCCTGTCAGGCAGGAGGCACGTTGAAGGGCGAGCGCTGGGGCCGCTGGACGGCGTGCCGGTGGCAATCAAGGATCTTGTCGACATCGAGGGGAAAGCTTGCGCTGCCGGTTCCGCCACCTTGTCCGGGCGCATCGCTCCACAAACCGCCGAATTGGTCAAACGTCTCTTGGCAAATGGCGCGATTCTGCTTGGGAAGACACATACCGTCGAGTTCGCGCTGGGGGGTTGGGGCACAAACGCCCATTTGGGCGCGCCGCGGAATCCCTGGTTCTCTGATGAGCCGTACACGCCTGGAGGCTCATCGAGTGGCTCCGCAGTGGCGGTCGCCTCGCGCATGGCAACGCTGGCGATCGGCACTGATACAGGCGGCTCAGTCCGTATCCCGGCTGCGTTCAACGGTCTCGTCGGACTCATGACCACTCCGGGAGTGATCAGCCTTGAAGGTGTCGTGCCACTCAGCCCATCGCTGGACACGGCAGGACCTATGGGTCGCACCGTTTCGGACGTGGGCATGCTGTTTGATGCGTTGCGGGACGAGCCGATAGTTGGGCGATCATTCAGGAACAGCTTGGACGCTGGCGTGAGCGGCCTTCGACTGGCGGCAATCGGTGCTGGCGAGCTAGAGGGCGTGGATGCCGAATTGGCTCAGGCCTATCGAACGTCGCTCCGGCATTTCGAGGCGCTAGGCGCTGACGTGTCGGTGATCGATCTTCCGCGCAGTTTGCGTGATTTCCACCGTGATTCCGAAGTCATGATGGCGGAAGCCTATGCCTTTTATGGAGAGATCGCAGAGGATCCGGCAACGCAAATGGACCCAGCCGTCCGGGCCCGCGTAATCGCGGGTGCCATCCCGGCTCGCAGCTATATTCTTGCGCGTGAGCGGGCGCGGCAGAACACCAGATCGATGCTGGCAGCGCTGGAAGGATACGACGCGCTCCTGACCCCCACAACAACCACGCTCCCTCTTCCGCTGGCCGTAGTCGATGAATCCACGGCGCCCACCGTGTTCACCCGCTTCGTCAACCAGTTAGGTTTTTCGGCACTCGCGGTACCGAATGGCGTGACGGAACACGGCATTCCAATGTCGCTCCAGATCGTCTGCCGCCCCCATGACGAGTATCTGGCGCTGAGAATAGGACGCGCGTGCGAGGCGAACGATCCACTCGGCGGTCGTCTGCCTGCGATGTGCTGATCATCGAAGATGTGGGGAGAACGGGAAGGCTACCGGAGATTGTTCCTGGTCAGGACAATGTGCCAGGTCGCCATTGCTGCGCGATTTCCACATCGCGCGCGGCGTCGGCTGTTAGTGCCTTGATGTCCACCCAGCCCATGCGTGCGAAAAAATTGGGCAGATATTGTGCCGAGTGGATCGCGGCATAGGCGCGCCAGGCAGATAGCGCATCCTGCAGGTGACGAACCGCTGCCGCTTGATGCGCCGGGTCCCGGCCTCCATCGAATAGCGCCAGATCGCAGGCGCCTCGGATCTTGGCGGCGTAGTAGCGGCCAAGATGGCCCATGGCCTCGAAATCTCCAATCGTCTGAAGCAGGGCCCGGTCCCGTAGTTCAGGTGCGGTACGACGAATTTCCATGATGGTTTGCAATGCTTGCTCCGCAGCGCCTCCAATTTCGTCTGCTGAGTCGAGCGGCGAGGGGTGCAACAAAGTCTCTCCCGAGACCATCTTCTTGCGCCATTCGCGAATGTTGAGGATTTCGGTGCCGGGTGCCGACTTCCCCAACATGAAGTCAGCTACCGTGTAAAAGACGGCTCCGGGCTTGGCGTCCTTCGGCTTGATTCCCCAGCCGCTGCTGTGGACGCATGCTTCCGGGAACCATTGCAGGTCGATGTCACGCCAGAAGAAGCGCGTTGTCGCAGGAATGACCTGGGAGGAAAAACGTCCGGCGGCGTACAGCGCGTCAGCGTCGACCTCCGGATGACGCGCGGCCAGCACGTCCCTGAACCGCGTGTCTGGCAGCGTCGGGTCGAAGGCCAGTCGTCCCCAGATGGTGAAGCTGTACCAATGCTTTTGCATCACCAGAGGACGGTTCTTGCCCAGGTTCTTTCCGGCGTGCTCGCGATCAAGGAAGTCCCGGCCCCAGCAGAAGCCATCAGAGCCCATGTAGAAACCTGCGAGCACCGGAGCCCTAGGCATGTTGCTGATATATTCCCGGGCGAAGTCGGGGTCGCCCCAGCGCAAGCTGTAAAGGTCATCGTTGCGCACCGTCAGCCAGGTCTGCTTGCCCTGTAGCGAAGACCGTCCCTCAAGCTCGAAAAAGGGCGGGCGCGGTGTCGAGTACATATGCGCGATCGAATATTTGTGGCTGAAGGTGAAGCTTTCCGGAAAGCCCGGATAATCCTTCCACACCCGGTTGATGGTCGAGCCGCTGGTCTGGTGGAAGCGGTGGATGAGGTTGACCCGGCGCCTGCTGCCTTTGACGGCATCGCGCACGCCCTCACCATATGTAGCCCAGAGCCACTCTTCCTTCGTTGTCGAACTGACTCGCCAGTCCCCCATATTTTCGCCGGCCGTGATCCCGATGCCGGCGAGCAGCGGATAGGTCCTGACCAGCTCGCGAACGCTTGCCCGCATGTAGGCGATGGTGGTCGGGTTATCCAT
Organism: uncultured Sphingomonas sp.; assembly: GCA_965653215.1. Lineage (GTDB taxonomy): Bacteria > Pseudomonadota > Alphaproteobacteria > Sphingomonadales > Sphingomonadaceae > Sphingomicrobium. Next base: position 3,373 of record CBFGZJ010000084.1, read on the forward strand.
CGCGTCGGTGATGCCATATTTGCCGAAGGTGCCGTAGGTGAATACATTCCAGGTGAAGAGGTAGACCTCGATGCCACGCTGATTGGCCATTTCCATGATCTCGCGCCAGAAGGCGATCTTCTGGCCGATCGTCATCTTCCTGACGATTTCGTGATTTTCGATGAACCGGGGCTCGTCCTGCTTGGTACCATGCGGGTCGATGATGGCGGGGCCGAGCGGTTCGACACTGCGCCACACATCGTTGAGAGCCACATCGGGATATTCCGGTACCTTCACCATCGACGGGAAGGGGTGGGTGTTCCACAGGGTCAGGACGTTGTAACGGCACCGCGCCATTTCATCGAGATAGTCGGCCCAGAACTCGCGGCTCCACACTTCCGGGGTGTTCGCGCGGGCGCTGTCGCCACCGTCGCCATAGCTGGGTGTGCGCAGGTCAAGCGGAATGTTGAACTTGATCCCACGCTGCCTGATGAAAGGTTTCCGGACGGAGGGATCGCCCAACATCCGCGAAAGGGCCTCGCCCTTTGTGCGCAGCGCTTCGGCTACGTCCAGCCCGCCATACATCGCTCCAGTCTCATCGCCAGCGATGATCAAGATCGAGTCCCGCGATCCTTCAAAGCGGTAGGCCTGCTCCCCCAAAGCCGGATCGATCCGGTGAATGACCTTCGGCTCCGGGCCGGAAAGAGCTGCGATTTCCTGCCTCGCGAAGGCGAACGGGGTATCAGCGTACCGGACGCGAGCGCGCGCAATTCCCGCAAAGGGCATGAGAGCACCCGCGGCGAGTATTTCGCGGCGGTCCAGCAGGAACCCGCTTCTCTCGTCTTTCACCACACGCATCCACTACCCTCCCTCGACGGCTGCCACATGTTGGCCCGGGGGCGCTGTCGAGACGAGCGCGGTTTTGTCCATGCCGGGGAGCCCGCTGATGCGGGCCTTCTTACACGAACACAAGCGAATCAAAGCTGTCGAGGTGGGGCAGGGTGACGATCGTGCGTCCGCCGCTGTGCACCGCGGCCAACGGCATGCGCAACGCGCGCGACTCCACCGCACGATATCGGCCGCGCAAACCGATGCGGATTGCGCCGGTTCGGGCAGGATCCGCATAGCCGCGCTGTGCCTGGCCCGACAGATTGATGAGATGAAGCAGTTTGCGGTTGCTGGCGTGCTGCATCAGCATCATCTGGACAGTGGGCGCCGCGTCGGTTTCAATTTCTCCGGGGCCCGGATGCAACGCCTGCATCACGGCCATAAACAGTTCTGCGTGGCCTGCTTCATAGGCTCGCGTGTACAAGCCGCCCAGATCCCAGGGTATGTAGGCAAAGCGTCCGCGTCCCACGTTCCGCCAGAGGAGGCCGGGCACCGTTGTATCCCGCAGGTTGGAGGCGGTTTGCTCTGCCAGTTCCTCGAACATCGGCGGGACGAGCGTCAACGTTGGATTCGCCTCTGGCGGGTGGAGCGTGATCGCTGGGGGAGGAACGCCGGGTGCATATTCCGGGGGGATCGCGACCAGATTTCCGCCGCCCGCGTGAAGAAACTCGACGGCAGGAAAGCCGGGCAGCTGTGATCGATCGCGCACCCGCCAGTATGCTGCGCCGTCGAGTGTCATGGTTCCCGAGGGCTGCGGGACCGCAAATCCCGGAGGCTGATCGACGAATATCGCCTTTCCGCCTCGCCTGACAAACGCCTCCACCCCTTCGAGCGGCGCACCGCGAGAGACGACAACGACGTCATATTGCTCCGGCCGCCGTAGCAGAGGAGCGCTCGTCTCCGCCGCCGCCACGGGAATGTGCCGTTCGGACAGCATGCGGTAGAGGCCGCGCTCGGACGTCTCCGCCTCGCCCTCGCGGTGCCGCGGATGAAGGCTCGGGCGGCACAGCAGCAACACGCGGGCGGCATTGCGCTGCCCGACGTAGAGGTCGGCATTGTCCTTGTGCCAGGCGAAGACTTCCTTGGCAGCATTCAACGCTGGGCGATCATATTGATTGAATGTCCCCATCATGGAAAAGCCCGGATGGGAGCCGCTGGCGATCGCCTGATACATGTGCACCCGCGTCTCCGCGGGCGGCATGGTGAGCAGTCGTGCTCCGCCAGCGTAACTGATGCATAGATTAAGGCCGACCTTGCCGGGGTGTGAGTTGAGCTGGCGGTCAGTGGCCTCCGCAGTTTCATAGGGCCAAAGCTGCATGCCTACGGCGATGACCCGCGATTCCAGATGCAATCCGTCGGAGGGTTCGGAATCGGCATTTAGGATGAGGATGTTCGGGTTCCTGCGGCGGATTGGCAGTTCAATCCGTGCCGCCGTTGTCTTGGTTTGTTCGGCCATGAAGGCGAGATAATCGTCAGTGAATTTCTGCGGGAACGGCTGTATCCGCCGCTTCTCGCGCCACGCGGTTCGGCAGCTGTCACATACGCAAGGTTCGGATTCACCCGTTGCGATGACGTTCGTGAAATTGTTGATGTAGATCCCGTCAGGGCGGTAGCGTTCGACCACTTCGGCGACAATGGCTGGCGCTACGTGCCGGTAAAACCCTCCGCTAAGGCAAGGACGAAAGCGCCCTTGCCGGTTCGCGATGCTGCCGTCGGAACGCGTATAGAACCATTCCGGATGGGCTTTGCGTGTTCCTTCGGGTTGTTTGCTGAAGTCGAACCGGGACATGATCCTGATGCCGCGAGCGCGCGCGGCTCTGATGACTTCGCCGACAAGATCGCGTCCCTCCGGCATTGCCGTGCTGCGCTGATGGAACGGGATCTTGGTTGGATAGAAGGCATAGCTTCCGCCTGCGGTAAAGCAGATCATGTTGACGTTCGCTTCGACCGCCTGCCGAACGAACTCTTCGCTGTTCATGCTACCGTCGATGTCGCGCAGGAGATGCCAGCTGACGCGCAGCGCTTCGTCATGGTACCAGGCTGGCGGCTGCCAGATGTCCTTGCCCTGCGCGGTCTGGGCCAATGCGGCGGAAGCGGGCGCAAGCGCTCCAGTACCAACTCCAACGCCAACCGCGATCATTTGCCGACGGTTGAATTTCACGATCGTCCTCTCACTGGTCCGGCTGCTGCCGCCGGAGCTTTCGCAAGAGGTTTGGTGAAATTCCGTCAACCTGCAAGCAGTCGCTTCGCCATCATAGCTGATCCGTATAGGTATCGGTCCCGAACACGGTCGCTACAAATGGCGAAGCGAAGCCCACGCGGCCAAGACCAGCATCCTCAATCGCCCTGCCGAGGGGGACGTAACGGTCGTCCCATTCAGCGACGGGATCTCCGATCGAGAAGCTGATCAGGACGACATCGTTGCTCTGTTTTACCGGAACGTCGGAAGGGCTGCGCGGATCAAGCGGCACTGGTGCGCCAAGCAGCGCGACGTCGCCGGGCAAATCGCCGCGGCTGTTCAGGAACTGGTTGACGTCGTCCTTGGTCTTTCCGGGGGCCAAGTCGATGATGAAGGCGGCGAGGCCAGCGTAGGCGCGATCGAGCGCCAGTTCGATCGGCATCGTGCTGCCCGGACCGTTATACTCGCCTTCGAAGCTGTAGAACCCTGTATGAATATGGTCGCGTTCGCTGAACATGCGCCCTTCGCTGTGCAGGCGGTTCACCTGCGTCACCGCCCAGTCATCCCAATCCTGATGGTGTCCGTCGAGGATCCAGTAGAGGGCCAGATAGGAGCCCTTTTCCAATGGCCGGTCGCCGGAACCGAACCGCTTGGCCTTGCAGTCGCGGGTCGCAACAAAGCGATTTCCTGCCAGCGTGTAAGCCCCGATCATGCAGCCGCTGTAGAAGTGATCCCGTTCATACCAGCGGTTGTAAGCAACCTCGTAGCCAGGTCGGGGCTCGACCAGCGTGAAAAGGAGCGAGCCGAGCCGGATTGGCCGCTCGTCGCGCGGTATTTTCGCCTGGCTATAGCGCTTTTCACTCGGGTTCACGCGATGCTCCTCTTACGAAACGGCTTGATTGTGGGCGGCACCGGGAATTGCTGGCCGCTCTTCTTTCAACCGAGCGTAGGCAGGGTGGGAAATGTCGCTCATCAGGTCGAGGTGAACGGGTCGCCAGCCAAGTTCCCGCCGCGTGCGGGGACTACGCGACCGGCTGCACACCGCCATTCCGACAAGCGTTTCGAAACTACCCCAGCGCCGTACCGCCTCATCGAAATTGATGCTCCGCGCCGGCACTCCTGCAGCCGCGGCCACAGCTTCGGCGATGGTCCGATTGTTCACCTCGCCGGCAACCGCATGGTAGAGCGCTCCGG
>CBFGZJ010000085.1:0-7561 GCA_965653215.1 uncultured Sphingomonas sp.
CGCGCTCATTGCCGGTCCGACGGCCAGCGGCAAGTCGGGATTGGCGGTTCGGCTAGCGAAACGGAGCGGCGGGGTGGTCATCAACGCTGATTCCGCGCAGGTTTATCGCGATCTGGACGTCGTGAGTGCCCGGCCCGGTGCAGACGAGCTCGCCCGTGCTGAGCACCGGTTATACGGCTACCGCGATGGCGCCCGGCCCTGCTCCGCCGCTGAGTGGGCAGCCGAGGCGAAGGGGGCAATCGCCGAAGTGCATTCGCGTGGCGAGCTACCAATCCTCGCCGGTGGCACCTGCGGACCTTGCTTGAGGGGATCGCGCCCGTTCCGGACATCGATCCAGCGATCCGCAGCGAAATCCGCGCCCGGAGTGTCGATGAGAACTTGGCGGAACTGAAAACTCTCGATCCACTCACAGCCGGACGACTCCGCTCCGGGGATACGACCCGCATCGGGCGGGCACTCGAAGTCGTCCGTTCAACCGGGCGAACGATTACCGAGTGGCAAGCAGAACGGGTTGGCGGCATCGCCGGAGAGGCTGACCTGCGCCCGTTGATCCTGCTCCCGCCGCGCGAATGGCTCAACGAACGTTGCGACCGGCGCTTCACAGCGATGATCAAAATGGGCGCGATTACGGAGATTGAGCGACTGCTCGCCCGCAGCCTTGATCCAGAACTGCCGGTGATGCGCGCCATCGGTGTTCGTGAAATCGCCGATTTCCTCCACGGCACCTCCAGCCGCGATGAGATGATCGCCGCCGGCGAGCTTGCCACCCGACAATATGCCAAGCGCCAATACACCTGGTTCCGCAACCAGCCGCCTGCCGAGTGGCCGCGATTCACTGACCCGCTTGAAGAGGACGCATTGGATCGCGCATTAGCGCTGCTCATCTAGGAAAGGCATGGACGATGGCTCTCTCTCTCTCCCTCTACCAGGCAGTGATCCCAGGGTTTCAACAGATCCTCGGGGCGGTTGCCGGACTGCTCGACAAAGCGCAGCAACATTGCGTCGACAACGGGGTCACTGCCGATGCGTTGATCCAGGCGCGCCTTTCCGAGGACATGTTTCCGCTCTCATACCAGGTAAAGTCGACCGCGGTTCATTCGATCGGGGCGATCGAAGGAATCCGGCGCGGCACCTTCTCACCGGACATGACTCCCCCGCCTGAAACGTTCCCGGCGCTGGCCGAACGGGTTCAACAGGCGCGAGATGCGCTATCTGCCCTCGATCCGGCTGAGATTGAAAGCTTCATTGGTCGCCCGATGCGGTTTGAAATCGGGGAATATCGCCTCGACTTCACCGCCGAGAATTTCCTGCTTAGCTTCTCGGTGCCGAACTTTTATTTCCACGCCACTACCGTCTACGACATTCTGCGGATGAAGGGTGTTCCGCTCGGCAAGCGCGACTTCCTGGGGCAGGTCGCAGTCAGCAGCTGAGCGGAGTGAAACAGTTCCGCTCAGCGCCGCCCGAACAGCTTCTCGATTTCCGCATGCGTAAGCTTCACCCAGGTCGGGCGGCCGTGGTTGCATTGACCGGAGTGCGGGGTTGCTTCCATTTCCCGAAGCAATGCATTCATTTCAGCCACTGACAGCACCCGTCCAGCACGAACCGAGCTGTGACACGCCATGGTCGCGGCGAGTTCATCGAGACGTTCTTTCAGGCTCAACGCACTGCCATAGTCGGCGATCTCAGCAGCCAGATCGGACAGTAGCGCGCGGCAATCGATCTGGCCGAGCGGAGCGGGCGTCGCTCGAACCAGCATTGCCGCGGGTCCAAACCGCTCCACCTCCAAGCCCAGTCCCGCCAGTTCCGCCGCCGCGCCCTCCAGCCGGTCGCAGTCCGGCTCATCAAGTTCCACCACTTCAGGAAGCAACAGCGCCTGCTGCATGACCTCGCCATGGCCGGCGCTGCGTTTCATCCGTTCAAGGACCAGCCGCTCGTGCGCCGCATGCTGGTCAACGATGATCAGCCCATCCTCGGACTCGGCAACGATATAAGTCGCTGCGACCTGTCCGCGCGCGACACCGAGCGGATGCGACGGCACTGGCGTAACAGCGGGTTCGGCGCGCCCGGCTGGTGCGTGGGCGAAGTCGAGGTGTCGGTCCGCCAGGCCAGCGTAATCATTCGTCACCCCTGCGAAGGCAGGGCTCCAGACTTCTTGAACCGGCGGCGAGCCCCCGAAAGCGGGGTTCGCGCTGTCGCGGGAATGACGAAGATCAAGATCCGAGACCCACGCCGCGGGCGCCGCTGCTTGCTCGCGCGCAGCACTGCGGTGACCGGCCTCATCCAGGGCGTGGCGCAAACCGCCAACGATCAACCCCCGTACCGCTGCGGGATCGCGGAAGCGCACTTCGGTCTTGGCCGGGTGAACATTGATGTCCACCTCCTCGCTCGGAAGGTCGAGAAACAGCGCCGCGATCGGGTGCCGGTCGCGCGCAAGCAGATCCCGGTAAGCCGCGCGTAAGGCCCCCACCAGCAGCCGGTCTTTGACCGGGCGGCGGTTGACGAACAGATATTGCTGGTCGGCGGCACCCCGGCTGAAGGTCGGCAGACTCGACACGCCAGTCAGTGCCAATTCGCCACGGGTCAGATCGATGCCGATGCCATTTTTCGCCAGCGCCGGGTCAAGCAGAGCGGCAACGCGCGCCGGACTGTCGGATGGCTGGACCTGGAGGACACGCCGGCCATCATGATCGAGGCTGAACGCGACGTCTGGGCGAGCCATCGCGAGCCGCCGAACGGAGTCGACGCTTGCCGCATATTCGGCCCTGGGCGACCGCAAGAATTTGCGGCGAGCCGGCACCTTGCCGAACAGGTTTTCGACCCGCACCCGCGTTCCCGGCGCGGCGGCGGCTGGCCCCTCCTCGACCGCAGCGCCATGATCGACCATCACCCGCCAGCCGTCACCGCCGCCACGGGGGCGGCTTTCGATCGTCACGGCAGCGACGCTGGCGATCGACGGAAGCGCCTCACCGCGAAATCCGTAGCTGGAGACCGCTTCGATCCGGCTGTCCGGAAGCTTTGACGTGGCGTGGCGTTCAAGCGCGAGGCGAATGTCGCTGGCTGTCATTCCGCACCCGTCATCGGCCACTTCGATCAGATCGAGACCCCCGGCCGAAAGCCGAATCGCGATGCTTGCAGCGCCGGCGTCGAGCGCGTTCTCGACCAGTTCTTTCAGAGCGCTGGCGGGCCGCTCAACCACCTCCCCCGCAGCGATCCGGTCGATCAGCTCCGACGGCAGCCTTCTTATTGACATGGGCCCGGTCCTAGCCCAATCGATGCGACCGCGCGACTGGCTGATTTTTCGTGGAAATTTACCGGCTACGTGCGGGCAAGGGGTTAACCATCCGTGAATTGGATAGCGGGGGCGACGCGAGTCACGGAATCACTTACGGAAGTTTAGCGGACAATGTTCTGGACGCGCTGGCTTAAATGGATGTCCCACGACATGGCGATCGATCTTGGGACCGCCAACACCCTCGTTTACGTTCGGGGACGCGGCATCGTCCTCAACGAACCATCGGTGGTCGCGATCGAAACGATCAACGGGATCAAGAAGGTCAAGGCGGTCGGCGACGACGCCAAGCTCATGATGGGCAAGACCCCTGACCAGATCGAAGCGATCCGCCCGCTGCGCGATGGCGTGATTGCCGACATCGATGTCGCGGAACAGATGATCAAACACTTCATCCACAAGGTGCATGGCGGCAAGATGCGCGCGTGGCGCTTCCCCGAGATTGTGATCTGTGTGCCCAGCGGCTCGACCAGCGTCGAACGGCGCGCGATCCGCGATGCGGCGTCCAATGCCGGAGCGAGTGCGGTCTATCTGATCGAGGAGCCGATGGCGGCCGCGATTGGCGCCGACATGCCGGTAACGGAGCCAATCGGCTCGATGGTAGTCGATATCGGTGGCGGCACCACCGAGGTTGCTGTGCTGTCGCTGCGCGGCCTCGCCTATACCACCTCCGTCCGGGTTGGCGGCGACAAGATGGATGAAGCGATCAGCTCCTATGTCCGCCGCAACCACAACCTGCTGATCGGGGAAGCGACCGCGGAGCGGATCAAGCAGGAAGTCGGAATCGCCAAGCCGCCGATCGACGGCATCGGCAAGACCGTTCATATCAAGGGGCGCGACCTGGTGAACGGCGTGCCGAAGGAAATCTCGATCAACCAGGGCCAGATCGCCGAGGCCCTCTCCGAGCCCGTTGGAACCATCGTCGAGGGTGTCCGGATCGCGCTTGAAAATACCGCGCCGGAACTGGCCGCCGACATTTGCGACCAGGGCATTGTCCTCACCGGCGGAGGTGCTCTCCTCCAGGGTTTGGATGAAGTTCTGCGCGACGAAACCGGGCTTCCAGTCACCGTCGCCGAGGATCCGCTGACCTGCGTTGCGCTTGGCACTGGCCGAGCGCTCGAGGAAGAGCAGTTCCGCGGCGTTCTCCAGACCGCCTAGGACCCTAACGATGGCGCCTGTCTATCGGCGCCCAGGCTGGTCGCGGCGGGCGCAATATGGGCTGTTTTTCAGCTTCGTCGCCGCCGTCGCGGGGGTGATGATCGGCTTGATCATGCTCGCCCTGTCGATGCTCGCTCCGCAAAGCTATGCCGGCGTGCGTGGGATGGCGCTGGACGCGACCAGCCCGGTAAGTTCCGGGTTCCGGTCAGCGGTCGACACGGTGAGCGGGCTGGTGAGCGGCGCTGGAAATTACTGGAATGCAGCGCGCCAGAATGCCGATCTGAAGCGCGACAATCAGGCCATGCGCCGGCAGATGATCAGGGCCAGCGCGGTCCTTCAGGAAAATCGCCAACTCAAGGCCGCATTGCAGCTGCGCGAGCACACGCGCAACGCAGTGGCCACGGGTCGGATCGTCGGCTCCTCATTCCAGAGTGCGCGCCGGTTCGCGATCATTTCGGCCGGGAGAGGTGACGGAGTCCAGCCCGGAATGCCGGTCCGCGCAGCCGACGGGCTGGTCGGCCGGGTCGTCGATGCCGGACAGATCGCCGCGCGGGTGCTGCTGGTGTCGGACCGGGCCAACATCGTCCCCGCTCGCCTGCTCCGATCCGGGATCCCCGTGATCTCCACCGGGCGCGGCGACGGAACGGTCGATCTTCGCCCGCTGGAAGTGGGCCGCAACCCGTTCAAGCGCGGCGACATCGTCGTCACATCGGGCACTGGCGGGCTTTACCCTCCCCTCGTTCCGGTCGCGCGGGTCACACGCCTCGACGACGACGGCGCGATCGGGCTGCCGCTCGCCGACCCTGCCGACAGCAGTTTCGCGATCGTTGAACAGCCCTATCAGCAAGCCGCCATCGATTCAGAACGCGAGGAGCCTTGATGCCCCGGTCGCTTGCCGGGCGGCGTGTCGGATCAGGACCGCGACGTCACGCGCAACTCGTTCCGACCGCCTCGGTCATCGTCGCCTCATCATTGTCCCTCCTTCCAATAGTGACGCAGACCGGCTGGTTCCCGGACTTCGGACTGCTGATGCTGATCACCTGGCGGCTGCTCCGGTCTGACGTGTGGCCGGCGTGGTGGGGCGCGGTCCTCGGCCTTGCCAATGATGTGATCACCGGCTCGCCGATCGGGCTTTCGGTCGCGCTGTGGGCTGCTGTGCTGCTGTTGCTGGACCTGCTCGAGCAGCGAACAATGTGGCGCGACTATTGGATTGAGTGGGCGATCACCGCACTGGTCGTCCTGACTAGCGAAGCTGCTCAGTGGAAAATCGACGCCCTGACCGGCGCTCCGCTTCCATTCTTGACCGTAGTGCCGCAAATAATTGTCGGTATTCTGTTTTTCCCGTTCGCCGCACGGATCTGCTCCGCGCTCGATCGGTGGAGGCTTGGGCATTGAAGCAGGATTTCCGGATCACCAGTGCCCATCAGTCGCTGACCTTCTCTCGCAGGATGCTGGTCGTGGGCGGAGCGCAAGCTGCGTTGGGAGCGGTTTTGATTGGCCGGATGGGCTGGCTGTCCATCGCCGACAACGAACATTATCAGCTGCTGAGCGAAAGCAACCGCGTTCAACTGATCGTGGTTCCGCCGCGCAGGGGCTGGCTGGTCGACCGCGAAGGAAAGCCAATCGCAATCAACCGCAGTGACTTCCGCATCGACGTGATCCCGCAACAGCTGGTCAACCGCGATGCCACGCTAGCCACGCTGACCGAGTTGCTCGGGTTGCCGCCGGAGGAGGTTGAGCGGATCCGCGGCGAGCTGTCGTGGAAGCAAGGCTATCAGCCGATCCAGATCGCCGAAGATGTGCCTTACGAACGCTATGCGGCCGTCACCGTTCGCTTGCCCGAACTGCCCGGGGTGCAGCCAATGCGCGGCTTCTCGCGCTTTTACCCGGACGGAGCCGCGGTCGGGCATCTGGTCGGCTATGTCGGTGCTGCCTCAGCCAAGGAATATGAGCGCGAAAAGAACCCGCTACTAATCACACCGGGCTTCAAGATCGGCAAGGAAGGCCTTGAGAAAACTCTGGAACCTCGCCTGCGTGGAACGCCAGGCGGCCAGCGCGTGGAATTGACCGCCCGCGGCAAGCTCGTCCGCGAATTAACGCCCAAGCCTGATCGCAGCGGCAATACCGTTCAGCTGACGATCAACGCCGGGCTGCAGCAATATGCCGCCCGCCGGCTGGGCGAGGAGTCCGGCAGTTGCGTGATTATCGACTGCCTGACTGGCGACATCCTGTGCATGGCGTCGATGCCCGCTTACGATCCCAACAGCTTCTCCGACGGGATCGGCCGAACCGAGTGGCGCACGCTGTCGGATGACGAGCGCAAGCCGCTACTGAACAAGACGTTGAGCGCGCTTTACCCACCGGGGTCGACGATCAAGCCCATGGGCGCACTGGCTGCGCTGGAAGCCGGAGTGGACCCGGACGAGATCATCCACTGCCCCGGCGGTTACGCGCTCGGCAACCGTTTCTTCCGCTGCCTCGGACGGCATGGCGCGGTGAACATGCGGCGGGCGATCGCCAAAAGCTGCAACACCTATTTCTACACCATGGGACATCGGCCCGGCTATGATCGGATCGCACCGATGGCCAAGCGGCTTGGGCTGGGCGCCAAGTTCGATCTGCCGGTGGTCAGCCAAAGCTATGGCACCGTTCCCGACAGCGAATGGAAGATGCGCCGCTACAAGCAGAAGTGGACTGCATCGGACTCTCTGAATGCGTCGATCGGTCAGGGCTATCTGGTGCTGAACCCGCTCCAGCTGGCGGTGATGGCCTCACGCATCGCCTCCGGCCGTATCCTCGAGCCCAGGCTGCTGCTGGAAAAGCGTGCCCCCGCCCCGCTGCTTGGCATTGCTCCTGAGCATCTCGAGGTGGTTCGCGGCGGAATGTGGGAGGTCGTCAACGGTGACGGCACTGCGGGAGCTTCCCGCCTCCTGGTTCCCGGTATTGCCATGGGCGGCAAGACCGGAACGGCGCAGGTGCGCCGCATCGCAGGTGCTCAGCGCGGCCAGAGCGGCGACTGGAAATATCGCGATCATGGGCTGTTCGTGTTTTTCGCACCGACCGACAAGCCGCGCTATGCTGGAGCCGTGGTGATCGAGCATGGCCTAGGCGGTG